>JBBSKP010000110.1:0-16467 GCA_038256175.1 Mycobacteriales bacterium | reverse complement strand
GTCACCATCATGGTCGATGACCGCCTCGCACGCACCCTGACCCTCGACAGAACGGTAACCTCACAATTGCTCACCAAAAAATCGTCCACGAAGTCCTGAGACACATTTGTTCAACATGTCCTGAGACATCACAGGAGGGCCCGCCCTCCTGAAAGACTCACGGGCCGATCAGCGCTACCGAGTTCGAACGACGCAGCTTGCCGGACGATGTCTTCGGGATACTGCCTGGCCCGAGTACCGCAACCGTGCGAGGCCGCACTCCGACCTCCGAAAACACCGCGTGCACGACCTCGTGCTCGATCCGCTTCACCTCTTCCTCGTTGCCGAAATCGTTCGTTTCCACGGCGACCGCGAAGCTTTCCCGCTTATCGCCCGCATCGAGCCGGACAGCGACGGCATTGCCCGGACGCACACCCCGCACCGTCATCGCCGCTCGCTCGATATCGGTGGGATAGATGTTGCGCCCGCCCATGATGATGACGTCCTTGGCGCGGCCGCAGACGACGACGAGCCCCTCTTCGGTGAAGTAGCCGATATCGCCGGTGTTGAGCCAGCCGTTCTCGTCCTGCGCGGGCTTGTGGCCGTCGACCGTGATGTAGCCCGGAGTCACCGCCTTGCCGCGAACCTCGATGGTGCCGACGCCGCGCACGGCAAGCACCAGGCCGTCGACGTCCACCACGCGACCCTCGAGATTGTCCACGAGATACCCCAGAGTGGCGAGCTTGCGGACGTTCCCCTTTGTCGCCGGCACGGCCCGACCCATCGCCTCGAGCAGGTCGGCGTCGATGACATCGAGGACCTGACCTCGAAGCGGATCCGGGATAGACACGGCCAGCGTCGTTTCGGCCATTCCGTACACCGGCGCAACAGCTTTCGGGTTGAGCCCGAACCGAGCGCCAGCTTCTGCGAGCGCATCCATCGTGTCGGGATCGACGGGCTCGGCCCCGTTCCACATCCAGCGCATACTGCTCAGATCGACAGCACCATCGGGCGCCTGCCTGAGCCTGCGCGCGAGCAACGAATACGCGAAGTTCGGTGCGGCAGTGACGGTACCGCGATACTTGCCGATCAGCTCGGCCCACAGCAGCGGCCGACGAAGAAAGTCCAGTGGCGTGATGCTGACGACCTCGGCACCGTATTGCATTGGCACACTGAGGAACCCGACCATACCCATGTCGTGGAACAGCGGCAGCCAGCTGATCATCACGTCGTGATCGGTGTCGAATTTGATCCGATCGATCATGGCGTAGGCATTGGTATAGAAGTTCTCGTGCGTGATCTGTACGGCCTTCGGCAATCCGGTCGAGCCGGATGTCAGCTGCTGCAATGCGATGTCCGACTCGGCCGTCTCAACGGGGTCGATATCCGGCCCCTCGCGCAAGTCGCCCATCGCCAACACGGTGATGCCTCGCTCGGCGAGCAGCGGAGCAGCAGGCTCGAACGGCGCCCCGAGGATGACCGCCTTCGCCTCGATCATGCGTAGAACAGCCTCGGTATCACGCGCCCACGCGACGAGGTCGGTGCGCGGGGTCGGTTGATGCAACATCGTCACCGAAGCGCCCCGCATCCATGTGCCCTGGCAGGCGGGTGCAATGTCTACGGGCTGACCCGCCAGAATTCCGATCGCGTCACCGTGGCCGACACCCGCCGCAGCAATAGCGCCCGCCATTCGACGCGCAGTCTGGTGAATTTCACCCCACTCCTGCCGTAGCGGCGCGTCGGGCTCGCCGGTGATCAGGCCACGCTTCGACGCGGCCGCGGTCGCGTACATCTCGTCTGTGAACTTGCTCAACGTGAACTCCTCGTCAGACGTGACCCAGGCCAGACAACTCCCGGGCCGCAGCAGATCGGCGGCCCTCCCCGGGTCCACACATGTTTAATCCGCGCCGACGCTCCCGCTGTTAACTACGGCAGCACAGTAAGGCTCGCGTCCCCTGGCTACTGATCTGTTTCGCGTAGCGATCCGATGATCGTGTCGACGTCATGACCCGACGAGGAATTCGGCAGTCCGACGTGATGCTCGACCATGAGACAACTACTTCCGCAGACGCGTAGCGCAGGATCGCCCGTCACCGGGGTCACGGTTATTGCACCAGCTGTCGGCAACGCACCAGGTTCCGGGGCTGCCGATGCCGTCGGATTCACAACACCGCCGAGCAGGGTGATCAGCACAGTCAAGACGGCATATTTCGCGAGCGCCACATGACTGTGGACTGATTTCATCGGTTGCTCCGCTGCAGATACGCTCGCGGGCCTCGAGAACTGGCGCCCAACACCTTCCGTTGTGACATCGTCGTCAACATTGCGGGTGACGTTATATGTGGTTGCATAGAACATCTACTGATGATCTACCAGCACTTTCTCCAGCGAATTGTGCATTTTCCTAAGCCGCTCGGAGTCATCGCGGCGACGAATTCGGGTGTACAGATCCGGCTCGACTACCCTGGGATAGCCCCAACGACAAGTCGACAAGAGGATTCACCCGTGACTACCCCGCCAGATGCACCCCTCCAGAGCGACGGGGAAGACATAGGCGAGGTCAGTACACCACGCGCTCAGTCGAAGGGCCTTCCTGCCGAGGTAGCGCGCCGCCGAACCTTTGCTGTGATCTCCCATCCCGACGCCGGCAAATCGACGCTCACCGAAGCGCTCGCCCTCCACGCAAAGGTTATTTCGGAAGCCGGTGCGATCCATGGCAAGGCGGGCCGCCGCTCGACCGTCTCGGACTGGATGGAGATGGAGAAGGCCCGCGGCATTTCGGTCAGCTCCACCGCGCTGCAGTTCAACTACGGCGACAACGTCATCAACCTGGTCGATACACCCGGGCACTCCGATTTTTCCGAGGACACCTACCGCGTACTCACCGCCGTCGACGCGGCCGTGATGCTGATCGATGCCGCAAAAGGTCTCGAGCCGCAGACGCTCAAGCTGTTCCAGGTCTGCCGGCATCGCGGCATTCCGATCATCACGGTGATCAACAAATGGGACCGGCCGGGACGCGCGCCACTCGAGCTGCTCGACGAGATCAACGAGCGCATCGGGCTTGTCCCGACGCCCCTGTTCTTGCCTGTCGGTATCGCGGGAGACTTCCGCGGACTGCTGCGGCGCGGTGAAGAAGGCGCCCCGGAGGAGTACATCCGCTTCACGCGTACCGCCGGCGGCGCGACCATCGCACCGGAGGAGTTCATGGACTCCGACGCCGCGGCAGAGCGCGAAGGCAGCGAGTGGGACACTGCGGTCGAGGAAAGCGAATTGCTCTCCGCGACAGGGCAGGACCACGATCAGGAGATGTTCCTTGCCGGGCAAACATCGCCGGTCATCTACGCATCGGCGATGCTGAACTTCGGTGTCCGCCAGATCCTCGAGACGTTGATCAGTCTTGCGCCACCGCCGCGGGGACGCCTCGACATCGCAGGGACGGAGCGTGAGGTCACCGATCCGTTCAGTGCGGTCGTATTCAAGGTGCAGGCGGGAATGGATGCCGCACACCGCGATCGGCTCGCATTCATGCGAATCGTCTCGGGTGTCTTCGAGCGAGGGATGGTCGTCACCCATGCCCAGACCGGCAAACCGTTCACCACGAAATATGCGCAGACCGTGTTCGGTCGCGAACGCTCCACCGTCGACAGCGCTTTCCCGGGTGATGTCGTCGGACTTGTGAACGCGACTGCACTCGCGCCAGGCCACACTCTGTTCGTCGACAAGAAGGTCGAGTTCCCGCCGATCCCGTCGTTCGCACCCGAACACTTCTCGACGCTGCGTGCCGAGAGCGCTAGTAAGTACAAGCAGTTCCGCCGCGCGGTCGATCAGCTCGATTCCGAGGGCGTAGTTCAAGTGTTGCGCAACGATGTTCGTGGCGACGCGTCGCCCGTTCTCGCCGCTGTGGGACCGATGCAGTTCGAAGTGGTTGCGGCACGCATGAAGTCGGAGTTCAACGTCGAGGCGCGCATGGAGCCGCTGGCCTACACGCTCGCGCGACGCACCGATGCGGAGTCCGCGGACGAACTCGGCCGCCAGCGCGGCGTCGAGGTATTCACCCGCTCGGACGGAGCACTCCTCGCCCTCGTCAGCGACAAGTGGCGGCTGCAGTACATCCAGAAGGAGCTTCCAGAGCTGACGCTCGAGGCACTCGTCGCAACCGCCGACTAGTCACGGCCACAACACTTCCTGCACCCACTCGCGATCGCCGGTTCGCCGATATCGCCATCGGAGGTGCCGCCGGCCAGGGTCTGCCTGCCAGAATTCGACGACCTCTGCGTCGAGGCACCACGCCCGCCATTGGTCTGGTACGTAGTCCGGATCGGCCGTGAGTTTCGCGATCGAATCATCCACTGCGCGCTCGTATTCCGCTTCATCGGCGAGCACCCGGCTCTGCTCGCTCGCGTCCGCGACCGCCGCGGCGGTAGTCGACCGTTCATGAAAATCCCGCGCGACCGTCGCCGCATCGCCTTCGTGCACGGTGCCCGAGATCCGTACCTGCCGGCCGTGTTCCCGCCAGTAGAACGTCAGGGCTGCATCCGGATTCGCATGCAGCTGAGTCCCTTTCGGTGACGTGGCGGGACCGGAGAACCACCACCCCGCCTCCGTCACATCACGCAACAGCAGGACCCTCGCCTCCGCACGGCCGTTGTCGACAGTCGAGAGCACAGCGACGTGCGGCTCCGGAATCTGTTCAACAGCAGCATGTTCGAGCCAGTCGAGGAAGACCTCGTGTGGAGTTGCGCCAGCGGGTGCCGCTGTGTCAGGCACTACGAGTCGGGACATCGGCAACGAGCGCAGCCACGCTCGTGTGTCCGGAAACGATTGCCGGCTCACGTATCCGACGGTTCCTTGACGGGGCCACTGATCATCCAACGATGTCCGAACGGATCGATCAGAGTGGCGTTGCGTCGCCCATAGTTTTCGGAGATCCACCGCTCGACTTTTCCGCCCGCGTCGTGCGCACGAGCGAGCACCACATCCGTATCGTCGACTGGAAGCATCAGGCTCACCGACGTGGCCCCCGACTCGGGAGCTGTGAGGCCCATTTCAGGGAATTCCTCTGCCAGATAGATCATTCCGGTCTTCAGCCGCAGCTCGGCGTGTCCCACTCGACCATCGTCCATGACGATCGGAGTCCCCACCACCTCGGCCCCGAACGCTTTGCGGTACCACTCGATGGCTGCTGACGCACCGCGCACCGTCAGGTACGGCAACGCGCCCGGACTCGGGAATTCGGTGTCGCCCATCGGTCCCGAATTCATGCCGAATGGGGGCGCCCGGTGAGGCCCCACGCAGCCGTCCGGGCTCGCCTCGAGCGGCGCGCGGCAGCGCTCCCCCGGCCTTGCGGGCCTAACATCTCGCCCTGATCAGGCGCATCGGCGACGGCGGGCGCAGAATCGGGGCTTTCCTCAGCCGCGCTCGAATGCGGCACATACTCCTTGAGTTCGCTGGAGCCTTCGATGTCGGATGACATCGCCCAGCGGTTCGAGGTGAGCCGGAAGCTCGGCACGTCGGCCAGCGACACCACCACCTCGTAGGTGCGCTCGTAGCCGGTGTGCGCGATTCGCCATTGGCCGTCGTCGCACAATACGTACCGGTCCGTATAGAAGGCCGCGCCTCGGAGGATCATGTTGTGCTCGGGGATCAGCATCGTATCGGCGAGGTACCAAGTGCCGGTGGCTGTTTCGCCATCGATATCGATTTCCGGATGATCGCAGTGATGCTCTGTGATGACATGAGGACCGAGGGTGTTTCGCAGGAAACCGACCAACGCGTCTCGCGATTCGAACTGTAGAAATTCGCCGTAAGTCGATGTGGCTTCGGGAATCAGCGTATCCGCGAACTCGTCCCACGATTTCGTGTCGAGGCAGCGTAAGTATCGATACTTCAGCCGACTGATCGCGTTAACGACCTCGAGGTCCATGGTGCATACCATCTCATCCAAACATGCTGTTCATGTCCGAATTCAGCCACAAAGTGCTCGGCGCGCCTTAGCTTTTCGGCTGTGGCCGCTCGATCGAGAAGCACGTTTCACAGAAATCTTCGCCAAATGCCGATAGGCGCATGGTTTTGCGCACTATTTTGGGCACTCGCCCCGCTTTCCTCATTGCTTCGGTCACGATCGGTTGCACCTCGACCACCATGTAGAGGCTCAATTCGGTGGGTTCATCCGATACCCAGACTAGTCCGAGTCTGGCGAGGTTGACCAGGTACGACTTCGCCCGCTCCGGCCGCCGGCACCCGGCTTTCTCAGGCACCATGCTCAGGTTCGTGGCAATGGTCTCCGAGCCGATATTCAGCGGCCGATTCGTTCGGATGTCGACGCATGGTTGCCCACCGTTGAGCGCAAGGTATCGAAGGATCCGCGCCTCGTCCGGCGCCAACTCCCCGAGGATCCGATCGTAGGCAGGATGCAGATCGTCGGAGACGTACACGTCCGCCGACATGGCGAGCAGGGCGTCGCCGCGCTCACGGAGCTGCTCCGACGTGGATCCCGAGGTGATGGCCGCGATCGGCTGCGCCCCGAACTGCTGGGGCAAGCCTGATGGCACGTAGCTGACGATCTCCCGCACGGAGCCTTCGGTGACACCGAGGGTGTTGCGTGCCAGCGTTCGAATTGCCGATGTCGCCCGCTCGGCAATCTCGGCAGAGGACTCACCGTCCATGGCCGCCTGCACCAACTGCCGTCCGACGTCGACCGCCGAACCCGTCGCGCGCCAAGCGGTGCCTGCGACCAGACCAGCCAATCGGAACCCACCCCGTATCAGGCGTGCCTCATTGCTGATCTCGCGTTGTCCGTTGACTGCAATTTCATTGCTCATGTTCATCCCGGGGGAAAGAGGGCCAGGTGGAGGAAGCCCGCAAATGCGCCGAGGATCCCGCCGTGAAGGAAAAGCAACCACTCGTCCTGCTTGACCGCAGCTCGCAGCAGGTCGGCGAAGTCCTTGTTGTCGAGTTTACTCATCTGTGTCTCGACGAAGTCGCTGATCTTCGCGGCCTGTTTATCGGCAAACTCCTGGTCATCGAGGACGTCCGGCATCACCGCGACCGCAGTGGGAATGACCGACGACTTCATCCGCTCGTACTCGCGACTGCCGACCGCAGTTTTCACGACGATGCGAGCACGGCCGACCGCTGCGTCGACGGTCTCGTGCATGACAGTTTCGAGCATCTGCATCGCGCGGTCCGACCGCGGTCCGTTGATGAGCTCGTCGGCGATGTTGTCTAGCGTGATGACCTTCTGCGAGAAGGTTTCGGCGAATCCGACCGCGATCTCGTCGCGACGCTTGAGCAGCAAGCCCTGCCGCCACGGCACCCAGTTGCTGCGCTCGATCGGTTCGAAGATCATCGTGAGTCCGATGTAGTTGACGACCCAGCCGATGATCACGCCGCCGACGGGCAAGATCCACCAATGCGGGAACAGCTGTAGCACGCCGACAAGAACAAACCCACACGGAACGCCGAAATAGAAGCCGAAGTTCTGCATGAACTTCAGTTCTTTTGCGCCCATCTTGCGGAAGATGTCGTTGAGCAACTTCGGGTTCTCGGTGAGAATCCGGATTGCCATGAATTTCGCGTCGATGAGCTCATCGAGATGCTCGCCGAGTGCGTCGGTAATTCGGCCGGCGCTCTTGGGAAGGTCGTCTTCGACGCGGCGATAGACGATTTCCTTCGCAAAAGTAGGCAAATTGACCCACAATCGCGGATTCTCTTTTTCCATTATCCGATCGACGATGGTGCGCACCTGAGGCCGCGCGACATTGACGAAATGTTCCGCAATGCTGTCCGGGTCCAGTTCGCGATAGAAGTCGGAGATGCTGCCGACCTTCGCGAGACTCTTGTCCACCGCGATGCTGGCCATCTTCTCGGCGCGCGACGGGACCATCCCCTGCCAGCCGAACCTGTGGCCGTCCTTGAATATCGGTAGGACTTGCACACGGCGAGGCCAGTACGGAAAAAGCACTCGCAGACCGGGAACGTGGAATCCGCGAAAGTCGATCGGCGTGAACAGCATGAGGACGCCTGTCCAGTTCGTGATGTAACCGATAGTTCCCGTAAACAACGGGACTGTGATCAGCTCCATCATCAGGTGGTGATCCAAACCTTCCACACCTCCGAACCCTTTTTCATGGCGGCAACCGCGACGCGATAATTGCGCGGTCACAGACGTAGACGCAGGGGAACAGTACCGTGCAGAAAGACGTCGGCGCGCCTGTCGCACTGCGCAATCGAACACGACTCGGATGGCGTGGTGGTAGCGTCGGCCTAGCCACAGCGACACAGATCGGCGCCATTTCGCCCACAGATTTGATCGATCTCGCGCAAGGTTCTCAGCGCCCATCGCCCGCACATTCTGGCCCTCGGAGGACGAGCTGATGGATACGTACCCAGGGGTTTTCGTGGGAACCGACGGTTCTCCGGAGTCGGCCGCAGCGGTCGAAATCGGAGGCTTCCTCGCTGCCCGCCTCGGTGTCCCGCTGACGCTCGTCACCGCATGGGACGGCTTCACCAATGTCCCGCAGCCGCAGAGCTACGAATGGGCGCTGAGTGTGACCGATTCCGCACAACAATCACTCATCGGACTCGGCGTCACAGACATAATGGTCGATCTGCCGACCGGAACTGCCGCCGAGGTTCTGCTCGACGTCAGCGAGCGCAACCCCGACGCCTTGTTGGTCATCGGCGGACAAAGCCTCGCCAGCCCGAAACGCCGGGCACTCGGCAGTGTCGCCAACCGTCTGTCGCATCACAGTGCAGCCGATGTGCTCTTTGCCCTCGGCGGATCGCCACAACACTGGCGCACGGTCGCCTTGACCACGGACGGTTCCGCGACGTCCCGCCAGGCTGTGCGGCGCGGCCTCGGTATCGCCCAGGCGGTTGGCGCATGCCCACACCTGGTCACGGTCGCAAAAGACAACGGTGAAGGCGAACGGTTGATGGCCGCGAGCATCGGCGAGTTCGACCTCGATCAGCCCGACTTGGTGCTGGAACGCGACATTCTGATCGGCCTGATGCCCGCGAAGGCACTGATCGATGCCGGGCCCGACTTCGACCTTATGGTCATCGGCAATCGCAGTATGAGCGGTCCCGCCCGATTGCTCGGCTCGGTCGCCAACAAGGTCACGCACGGACTCGAGACCAACTTGCTGCTGGTCAATACCTCGCGCGACTGACTCGCAGTGCGCTGTGATGCGTATTGCTTACTACCCAATTCGGTATGCGCATATTTGTCGATTCGATCGAATATTCCCTTTTCAGAGACACCATAGGGCACTGACTATGGCATCCGTCACAGTACAGGGGGCCCTTGTGAGTGGAGTCTCTTTACCCTTCCTCTCGGATGCGCCATGGCCAAGACTTGGTTCAACCGCATAAGAGCTCCCAAGGCACAACCTCCGGGGTTCACCCAAATATTCGACCTAGGAGACAACATGGCCGAGCTTCCGATTCTCTTCGTTGCATTCTTCTTCTCCGCCGTGACATGGGCATGGGCCAACGCATGGCTCGTCGTTCCCGTGATGGCTGCCGCCTGGTTGCTGCTCTTCGTTCCCAGCGCAACGTGGGCGCGCATTCGGTCCTCGATCACTGCTGCGTTTCATCGCACCGAGAAGCCGGCAGCGGTGGTTCGCAGCGAGCCTGCGCGAGTCCTGGTTCATAGCCGCTGATCACAACCGTAGGGAAATAGCCGCTGTCTTTCGCGACAGCGGCTATTTGTGTTCGCGCAGATTCAGCCGCCCCCAGGCGGCGGGCAGTGCACATCACCGAGTTCGATGTGGGCCTTGAATGACGGGGTTGCGAGAACATCCGCCACGACCAAGTCCTGAACTCTTGCCGTGACATTGCGCAGGTTCACCGTTTGAGACTCGAGTCCGAACTGAGGTGGCTGCCCTAAAAGGGCGATCCCGCTGTCGCCAGCTCGAACATCACCCGCATTCTTGTTGAGCACCGTGTTCCCAGACATACCGATGAAGCCGCTTGCTTGAATCGTATCCATGACGACGCCTGGCACGTTGGTCTCCATGGTCGCCGGATCTCCGTCGTTCGCGGTGACCAGCAATGTCACTGGTTGTCCGAAGAAGGACGCCTGCTGCGCGATACACAGATCACTGATTTGCGCGTCCGCGATGCCGAATCGCGTCACCCAAGTTCCCACGACCTGCCCGTCGGAATTCATGGTCGGATTGGAAACGATGACAGCGCCCACACCGTCGGCGACAACGTTGCCCGCCACCAACTCCGAGGTCGACGACTGCGACGTGAACGATGCTGCAACAGCGCCGTTTATGACGCTGACCCCAATTGCCGCCGCAGCGACAAGAGCCGGAGACATGAAGACCAGCGTTCGACGCCACCTGGTGCCGTTGTAATCCTCGCTTGAGGGTTCGGTCATTGAGACACCTGCAACATTCCGAGCGGAAGAGTCACCGATGGCGTGCCTGGAGCTGTCGCGACCTTCACCGCGTAGACATTGGCGTTGAGGTTCGCCACCGGCAGCACTGCTGGTAGCGGGACACCGTAGTCGACGAACACCGCAAGCGCAGGCAGCAGCGCGGTGAGCGGTATGCACGGTCCGACCGGGCCGAGCGCGCTGGCAACGACAGGCGCGAAGATGTCGGCAATCAGCCTCAAGAGGTTGTCCAGCGCACCCCCGAACACACCCGCGTACCCAATCGCGACCGCTTGCAACGTATTTGCGGTGACGCAGATGTCGAGCGAGTGCACAACGGCGACCAATTCCGTCACAGCATCTGGATTTCCGACCACGGCCGCAGTCGGGCCGCTCCCCGTATTGGTAATCGCGAAATCGAACTCGCCGGGTCGGGGCTGCTTGATCACGAGTTGGTCGAGTTCAACTTGCTTGAACCGCAGGTAGACCGAGTCGGGCGGACTGAAGGATCCGTCCGAAAGCGGGATCACATGGTGGACCTCGACCTTCTCGAGACCGGCAAGGCGCGCGGTCGGTGCGTCGAGGACGATCGGAAATGGCGACGGGACGAAACCCAAGGGAGGTGCGGGCGGAAGCGGACCTTCACGAAGACCGAGCGCGGCCGCAACATTGCTGGGACCGTAGGCCGTTCCCACGAGCAACAGCGCCGCGACGGCGACGAGAACGAGTCGGCGCAGTCGATGACCTCGCGTCGAACGGGACACGATCAACGCACCGACTCATGCAGTTCGGCCTCCGCGGGAATCATGGCGTGGACGTATACGGGCCGGCTGTCGAACAGTCTGGCCAGGCGCGGCCGGATCATCAGCGGATGCTTCGGACCCCAGCTCAAAATCATCGCGGCTCCGAGGATGCCCGCGAGCATTCCGACGAGCAGCCCACCGAGATTCGAAATGAGAAGTGACGCAACAGCAAGCAAGAGTCCGATCAGCCCTGCGACGTATCGCTGAGTCGGCGCCAGCCACGCGATCAGCCCGCAGACGATCATCCCACCACCGGTGAGCCAGCCACCGAAACCGGCCATCCCTGCCGTCATCACGATCTGGAACGAGACCATCGACAGGCGAAGGATCAGCCAACCACCGAAAATGAGCCACACCCCACCCCAGAAGGGGCGCGTGCGTCGAAATGCCCGGAACCAGCGCCGCGCGGAATTCACGGTCGGCCAAATCCCCTTCTGCCGTTGCACTTTCAGCACGTGCCTTCTCCCGGTACCAGCTCCAGATTGAGGTGCGGAACCTTGAGGTTGCCAAGCACCTGCGCGCCGATGGCGGACGCAACGACGTTGTTGAGCGTCACGTCGCCCTCGGAGACATCGAGTGCAAATCCGCCTGGTTGGCCACCCATGGATTGCCCTGCGGCGTACGCCTCGTCCGCGGACCTACCCAGAATCGCCTTCGACAACACCGCGTCGCGCCCTTCGAGGCTCGTCACGTCGAACATCAAATTCTCGCCGGAGGCGGGACCACCGTCCTTGGCCGTCAACAGGATCGAGTACGTCGCTCCCATAAAGTTCTGCTTCACTATGAGACACAGGTTCTCGAGCGTGCCGGAGTTCAATCCCGCATGGAGCACAGCCTTTTCGGTAGTCGACGAGTCGTCGTTCTTCACGCTCGCCGACCCCATGACTGCAACCAAACCTTGTCCCTGCAAGGTCCCGACACGCAAGTCCATCGGCTGGTTGGCGACGTTGAAACCCGCCGCGAGCGCACCCTGAACTATCGCGCCGCCGAGCAGCGCCGTCACCACTGCCGTTGGCAATAGCACAGCGAGACCGCGCCCCCATCGAGTACCACGGACCACATCCGCGTCGGCTTCCGCCGTCATCTGATCGCTCCACGACCTGATTCCCGTGACGGCAGAACGACTGCGCTCCCGAATCGATATGCTCATCTCTTGGGTGTCCCTTCCAGCATGCGAAGTGTTCTCGCGGGCACAGATCGATAGACCGGAGGTCGTGTGCACATTCCAAGCCGACTCCGCGTGCTGTTCGCCGCCCTCGGCGTGCTCGTTGTTGCGTGCTGCATCGGCGTCATCGCTGTCGGATTCTTCGCGGTCCGCATCGACGGGTCGAGTATGGAACCGACCCTGCACGACGGCGACCGAGTATTCGTCGGTTCCATCGACTCCACCCATGACCTGCGTCGCAACTCGATCGTCATCGCGCGGTATCGCGTCGATGGCCCTATGGTTGCCAAGCGCGTCATCGCCCTGCCAGGAGATCGCATCAAGGTCGCGAAAGTCGGTGCGGCACCTGGACTTGTCTCCGTCCAACCGGGCGGCACCGGCCCGTGGCAGATCGTCGACAATCCCGCGTGGAACGACCGCTGGGGCAAGGTCGCCGGAAACTGTTGCACGGCCGACGGAAAAATATCGAATACCGCAGCGGCGCAAACTGTTCCGGCAGGAATGGTGTTCTTGCTCGGTGACAACATCGGCAGCTCCGACGATTCACGCGTACACGGTTGGGTGCCTGAGAATCTAGTGAAAGGAATTGCCGAAACGCGGTTGTTCCCGATCGGTTCGGTGGGGGCCATTCCTGACGTCGTCATCCTCAGACCCGCTCCGTAACCGGTGCCGCACCGCCGGCATCCTCGGACGGCTCCGGTTGCTCGGACTTCGCCTTTACCGCTTTGTCCGGGACCCAACCGAATGTGAGGCAGCCACCGATAATCCCGGACATCATTCCGACGATGAAGCCCCCGAAGTTGGACAGCGGAAATGACGCAAGCGAAACGACGACCGCAACTATCGCGGCAAGGAGGCGCTGCGACTGACCGAACCAGATGAACAAACCCATCGCGATCAAGATCAGCGCGCATGCAAATCCCGCTACACCGCCAACGCCTGCATGGACGATTACCGCGATCGGACCCAGCGGGATATAACCGATCACCAATCCGGCAAAGAGCACCAGCAGTCCGCCCCAGAAGGGTCTCGTCCAGCGGAATCGCCGAAAGCGTTCCCTTCTGGTCTCGCCGTTCGCTGTGCCGGCCACGTCAGTAGCACTCGCCGTGTTCGGTTCCGGACCCGTGACCGTATTTGATGCTCTGCAAATTCAGCTTCGCGGTACCCGCAATGACCGCGCCCTTCGCCGATGCCTCCAAGCCCGTCACGGTCCCCCGACCACCGGCTTCGAGGCCGAAGGCGCCGGGCCTTCCACCGGATAGGCCCGGCAGCTCTGACGCGTCCTTGTTCAGGATTATCGGGCTCTCGACGTTCGACCCATCACGTGCAGGTACTTCACCGTTGGTGGTTTTGGAATACAACGTCGCCGTTCCGGCAGAGAGTGCTGACGCCGCGACAGTCATGTCGTTGACATGGGTGTCACCCGTCGAGAGCCGGATGGTGTTCGACCCGATCAACGGAAAAGTGAGGACAAGCGACAGGCACAATCCGTCTGGTAGGGACGCCTCAGGAATGCCTGCGAGCATGATGGGTGCGTGCGAGCCGTCCTTCATGGTGATATCCGACGGATAGACGCTCAGCCCCCGTGGCGCCACCAAGTCACCCTGGGTAGACAACTTCAGATCCTGTCCGGTCACGGCGAGATTCAGTGGTAAAACCCCCTGCAGCGAGGCCAAAGCAAGAACCCCGACCCCGAACATCGCAGGTACGAATAACATTGCGCTGCGCCGCCACTTGGTACCTCCGCGTGTCACAGCTTGCATAACCGGCCTTCACGACTCATCGACTAGGTCGCACTGGAACATACCGGTACGCACGCTCCCAAGTAGTCGAACTCACGAATTGACCGATTGACCACGCAGGTGAATCGCGAAACCCCGATGGCCTCGGACACCGACTATTCGGGCTACCCTCCGGACAACGGCGATCACGCGGCAGTACCAGTTGAGAGCGTGACTAGCGAGGAGCGTGGCGTGGACCATCACCTGCTCATGGAGCTGATCACGGTTCCGTTGTTCACCGGCGTGATCGGCTACATCACCAACTGGACCGGCGTCCTGATGCTGTTCAAGCCGTTGACCTTTCATGGATTTCGGGCACCAGGGCTGCGATTGTTCTTTCCTTTGCTACCGAATCGAGTTCAGGTCCTGCCGGTGTTTCAGTCCGACGGCCGTGTCGGCTGGCAAGGAATCATCCCGTCTCGGGCTGACAAGATGGCCAGCCTTGCCGTCGACAAGGGGCTCGCAAAGCTCGGCAGCGTCGTCGACTTCTATCACGAGATGCAGCCCGACAAGATCGCCGCACACTTCACCGTCATTGCCGAGGCCGAGATTCGCGGGGTCGTGGAATACCTTGTGGAGCGCGAGAATCCGCAGTTGTGGAATAACCTTCCAGGCCCGGTCAAGGAGGCTGTGCACGCCCGCGTGCGGCAACAGCTACCGCAGATCGTCGAACAATTGACCGCCGAATTCGGCGAAAACATCGATCAGCTGATCGACGTCAAGCTGATGGTGATCAAACATTTCACTGCCAACCCGCAGCTCCTCAACGACCTGTTCATGCTGATGGGTCACAAAGAGCTGCGGTTCATGCAGAACTTCGGCTTCTATTTCGGCGTCCCGATGGGTTTCGTTCTCGTCGGCGTGCTGCAGTTCCTGCCACATTGGTGGGTGTTGCCGGTCGGCGGCATCATCATCGGCTGGGTCGTCAACTACATCGGTATCTCGATGATCTTCGAACCCGTTTTCCCTAAGTGGTACTGCCCATGGCGGCAGGGGCTGCTGCTCAAGCGGCAACCCGAGATCACCGTCCTCTACGCCGAGATGGTCGCGCAGAAGGTGATGACGCTGGAGAACATCGGTAACGAGCTCCTCCACGGACCGAGCGCGGACCGAACGCGGATCCTGCTCGAGACGACGCTGCGACCCTCTGTCGACAAAGCGATGGGACCTGCCCGGCTGGCTGTCCGGGTCGCGATGGGATCCAAGGAGTACGACCGGATCAAGGATTCGATGGCCGAAGAAGTGAGCAATTTCGCTCCCCTTTTCTACGAGGACGAAGAGTTCGGCAAGGAACAATCCGAGAACATCAAGGCCTTCATCTCCCGTCAGATGGCCGTGATGGGTCCCGACGATTTCGTGGAGATGCTCCGCTCGGCGATCAAACAAGACGAGTGGCTCCTGTTCCTGCATGGCGGCGTCCTCGGCGCGTTCGCCGGCTTCCTGCACCTCGCAATCTTCGGAGTCTGACCAATCGACTTGGGATCGTTGCCCTTTCGAATGACTTGGGATCGATCGAACTGAGATTCGTGAACTCGCCTACCCCAAGATCAGGTCGGTGGTAGAACTACCTCGAGTCGACAACGATCGCTCTCCGATTTTCCCCGACTTTCCCCGACACCGGGAGGATTTACCGATGGAGTCCTATCCGCGCATATTGGTCGGAACGGACGGCTCGGAAGATGCCACCGCTGCGGTTCGCGTCGGCGCGAACATCGCGAAGCATCTCGGCGTACCCCTCGACATCATCGCGTCCTACGACGGCGACGACGATCGCGACTACGACTGGGCCGACAGCATCGCCACCGCCGCCGAACTCATCGCACGCGAAGAGGGTGGGATCGAGATCAAGGCCAAGGCCGAAGACGGCGAAGCAGCCGACGTTCTGGTCGCTGCAGCGACCGAGAACCCGCGGGCACTGATCGTCGTCGGATCGTCGGGTCTGAGCAAGGCGTCGAGCCGGTTGATCGGCAGCACGTCCAATCGACTGTCGCATCACAGCCCGGCCGATGTCCTCTATGTGCGTGATCCCATTCCGAAACAGTGGAACTTCGTGGCCCTCGCCACCGACGGTTCGCCGACATCGCTGCGTGCGGTGCGCCGAGGAATCGGCTTGGCTGCGGGACTCAAGGCAACTCCTCGCCTGGTGACGGCCGCCAAGAACGAGGCAGACGGCGAACGGATGATCGCAGCGACGATGGCCGAGTTGACGCCGGACGAGCTCAGCCTCGATGTCGAACACGAGGTCCTCGTCAGCTCACAGGCTGCAAGTGCGATCATCGCAAAAGGCTGGAAGTGGGAGATCTTGGTGATCGGCAACAAGAGCATGAGTGGCGCCGCGCGCTTGCTCGG
>JBBSKP010000109.1:0-16494 GCA_038256175.1 Mycobacteriales bacterium | reverse complement strand
GTGGCGGGCCGCACTCCCGCACGAAGAAAGACGTTGCGGCCTTGAGGATTTCGATGGTTTGCTCCAGCTCCCGCGTTTTGCGGCGCAACGCCTTCAGCTCGGCCTCAGCCTCGGCGGGCAACGTGGCCGGCGCAGGGTCCTTGGTTGTCGATTCGGCTTTACGGACCCACACTCGTACCGTCTCGGCCTTCAACGACATCCGCTCGGCGATGGTGCGGATCGCCTCGGACTCCGACTGGTAGTCACCGCGATGTTCGCGCACCAGACGAACCGCCTTTTCCCGGACCTCGGCTGAATAAATCTTCGACATGAGCAGTCACCTTTCCAATTGGGAAGGTGTGCATCAAAGCCGGGATGGTTCAAGATCACCGGCACAAGGATGGTGCACCAGCGAGCGCGATCGATTGTGGGCTCGCGCTCGACAAGGGGATCGCCGGCAATGGATGCACCACTGTCGGTCAGACTTGGTATGCGCATCGTCGACGAGTTTCCGTACTGGACTGCCGCGGAGTATTTCAGCGTCAGGCTGGCCGCACGGCCGCGGCCACGGCGTTGCTGTCAGGCCGAGCAAGGTATCACGGCGTTCGCGGAAGGCCTTGCGCCACAATGAAATCGGAAATGACTCGACCCGACACCAACATGACAGCCTGCACCTTCGACCTTCCGTGAGAGTTCAGACCGGCGTAATCGGCAGTAGCAGGACTCCCGGTGCCGTGGTAGATACGACCGGACTGTTCGGGGGAGTGGGCTGAACTCGCCGATACGCTGAGCCGAGCGGTGGCCGCGTGTCTCTCTGTCCTTTATTGGGCCACAGGGCCATCGCGCGTTCGGCTTGGGCTGTGATCGTGAGCGAAGGGTTGACACCGAGGTTCGCGGAGATGGTGGAGCCGTCGACCACGTGCAGACCTTCATATCCGTACAGCCGCTGATAGGGATCCACCACGCCGGTCGCTGGCGAATCGCCGATAGCGCATCCGCCGATGAAATGACCGGTGACCGGAATATTGGCCCAGTCGGTCCAGAAGCCCTGTGGCACACCGTCGATCTTCTCGGCTACTCTTCGTGCGACATCGTTTCCCACTGGGATCCAGGACGGGTTCGGCGCACCACCGCCCTGCTTCGTGGTCATCGTTCTGCGTCCGAATGCCCCCCGCTTCGTGTAAGTGGTCACCGAATTGTCCGCCGACTGCATGACAAGGAGTCCGATCATGCGCTCAGACCAATGCCGCGGGTTGTGCAAGGTGGCCAGATCCCGCCACTGCCTCCGCAATTCACTAAGGCCGACCACCCAGCGTCGGCTTCCCGTGTCGCCATCGGTCATCGCAGTCATCATCAACGCAATGAAATTGCTGCCCCTCCCGTAGCGCACGGCTTCGATGTGGGTGAGTGCGTCGGGGTGGATGGACGATGTGATCGCCACACCTTTCGTGAAATCCGTGTCTGCACTTCGACTGCGCACCGTCAGCACCGATTCCGAGTTCGTCCGCGACAACAACCCGAGCCGAGGCGAAATATCAGGCAGGTACCCACGGTCGCGCATTTGGTGTAGAAGTCGTTGTGTACCAAGCGCTGCGGCCGAGAATACGACCTGTTCGGCGGTGAGGGTTCGGTGTTGCTTGCGTGCCCAGCGCCCGGTTCGCGCTGTATCGACGGCGTAACCGCGGGCGGGTAGCGGACGCACTGCGGTGACGGTGGTCAGCGGGTGCACCGTAGCGCCGGCCTTCTCGGCGAGGTAGAGGTAGTTCTTGACCAGAGTGTTCTTGGCGTTGTGCCGGCAGCCGGTCATACATTCTCCGCACTGCGTGCAGGTTCTTCGCGTCGGACCGGCTCCGCCGAAATAGGGATCGGGAATCTCCTCACCCGGGCGTGTACCGGGGCCGGGGAACAGCACGCCGACCGGAGTGCGTCGATATGTATCGCCGATTCCCAAATCCTCGGCGACCCCGCGCAGAACCGTGTCCGATGCGGTGGTTACCGGGTTCGTCGTGACGCCGAGCATGCGCGTCGCCTGATCGTAGAAGGGTTCGAGTTCGCCTCGCCAGTCGGTGATATGTGCCCACTGCGGATCGTTGTAGAACGCGTCCGGAGGCGTGTAGAGGGTATTCGCGTAGACGAGCGACCCGCCGCCGACACCGGTGCCGCTCATGATGAATGTGTCGTTGAGCAGGGTCATGCGTTGAATGCCGAAGCAACCGAGCCGGGGTGCCCACAGATACTTCCGCAAGCGCCAGGACGTCTTCGCGAACTCGTCGTCGGCAAATCGCCGCCCAGCCTCCAGAATGCCTACGCGATAGCCCTTCTCGGTCAGACGAAGAGCTGTCACGCTGCCGCCGAATCCGGAGCCGACAACGAGAACGTCGTAGTCGAACTCAGACTTGGCAGGTGCGGCGTGTGACATCATTTTGTTCCTTCGGACGTAGTACGAATTGACTGCGGGACCATCCGCTGCCCGAGTCGGTCGGGATCTAGCCGGTGTCGGAGCGCGGCGAATCGGTCGGCGAGACCGGCAGGCCGATAGTCGGCTGCCCGGCCGATCGGCCGCAGGATCTTGTCCTTGTGCACAACCATGGTCAGCTCCTAACTTTGGGGAGTTGGTTAACTTGGGCAGTTGGTCCGTAAGCGGCCGGGGACCGCTAGACCTCCCTGTCGACCAGAGCTCTGCGTAGCAGTTTGCCGGTAGCGTTGCGCGGTAGTTCGTCGATGAATACGACATCGCGCGGAACCTTGTAGCGCGCGAGGTTGGCCTTGACGTGGTCCTTGATCTCCTGGACGTCACGTTTGGAATCCGTTGCGGGAACAACGAATGCGCGCAGCCGCTGGCCGAACTCGTCATCTTGGACGCCCACGACGCACACATCGAGCACATCGGTTCGATCAGCGAGGAGATTCTCGATCTCGTTGGGGTACACGTTCTCACCGCCGGAGACGATCATGTCGTCGTCACGGCCCTCGACGAACAACATTCCGGAGTTGTCGAAGTGGCCGACGTCCCCGGTCGACAGGAGGCCGTCGATGCGTTCCTTGTCGCGGCCGTCGGTGTAGCCGTTGAAGCTGGTCGCGTTTCCGGCGAAAATGCGGCCGACCCGTCCGTGCTCGGTGATCTTGCGATTCTCGTTGTCGTACAGCGCCACGCGGCAGGTCACGGGCGGGATTCCCGCCGTTCCCGGGGCACGCTTCAGATCGGTCGGCGTTGCGACGGTGGCAACAGCAACTTCGGTGGATCCGTACATGTTGTACAGAACGTCTCCGAGGTAGTCCGCCGTCTTGCGGCATACGTCGGGGGAGAGGGCCGCGCCGGATGAGAAGATCACTTTCAGGTTCGAGGTGTCATACGTGCCGATCACATCGGGGCCCAAGTCGGTGATGCGTTGCAGCATCGTCGGGACAACGACGAGAGAGTCGCAGCGGTGATCGGCCAACAGTTGAACGGTCTTCGCCGGGTCGAAGTATCGAGCCATCACAACCGTGTTCCGCAGTCCGAGTGCAATCAACAGCATGCCGAGGCCGGTGCCGTGGAACAGGGGCGCCGCGGCCAGCAGCGTTTGCTCTGTGCTTAGCGGAACCCGGTCGAGGATCTGCGCGGCCGCGAGCGGCGAAACCTTGTCGCGCGGAGCACCCTTCGGGGGTCCTGTTGTGCCACTGGTGAGCAGTGTCAGACCACCGAACGTCGACGGCTTCGGTACCGCGTCGGTTGACTGGCCTGCGATCATGTCCTCGAACGGGCGGCCCGAGTAATGGTCTCCCGGATCCTTCCACGACACGTACTTCTTCATGTCGTCAGGCAATGCGTCTGCGAGAAAGCTGAATTCGGAGTCGTAGACGAATCCGTTCACTTTCTCGCGTGCAGTCACCGCGACGAGCTGAGGTGCCGCGAATCCCGTGTTCATCAACACGAGCTTCGCGCCGAGTTTGCCGGCCGCAACGAGCAAGAGGAGGAACCCACGATGATTACGACAGATCGCGCCGATCACCGTAGTCTCGTCCAAGCCGTCGGCTTGCCACCCACGCACGAGTGCGTTCGAGAGCTGATCGACCTCGGCGTAGCTGAGCGGGCCGCGCTCGTCGATGAGCGCCACTCGATCCACTCCGTTCAAAGCATGAGTGTTGATTGCGGCCGCGGCGGGCCCGATCGTTCTCACGCCTTTGACCATTCGCGCAGCGTGATCGATCCGCGGGAACGGAATCATCCCGGCACCTATCATCGCTCTGAAAGCACCGACGGTGTCAGTGAAGTCGGTGAGTGTGTTTCGAAGCGACACCATCGGTGCTCCTAAGTGATCGGGCTAGTCGGCTACAGGCCGCGGACGATGAGATCCTTGATGATCTCGTTGGTACCGGCGAGGATTCGCGGAATGTCTACCGGCCCTGCGCGATGTGCTTATCCCGGTTCGGATCTACTTCCTTGGTTAAGAAGCTCCTCGCCAGATCGCGAAAGGCCTCGACTTCGTCGTCGCTCCAGGGTGCGCGTACTGCCATTCCGATGTCCTCTGTCGATGGTGTTGCAGATTGGTGCGGTCAGGCCCATTCGGCCAGTCGGATGCCGATGTCATCGATGGCCCACGGGCCTTCGGACTCGGTCTTGGCGGCAACGGTCCACGGCTGCCACTTCTCGATCAGGCCACCGCGAACGCCGAAGACCTGTCCGGTATGGAGGTTCTGGTCGGACGCGAGGTACGCGACCAGTGGTGCGATGTTTTCGGGCCCGTACCGATCCCACTCGCCGTCGGTAACGTCGGGCATGTACTTCTCGATACCTGGTGTCGCTAGCGTCATGCGGGTCCGTGCCATCGGTGCGACGGCATTGACCCTTACTCCGAGGCGGCCGAGTTCGACGGCGGCAACCTGGGTCAGCGAGGCGATGGCGGCCTTTGCCGCGCCGTAGTTTGCCTGACCCGGGTTGGGTAGCAGCACGCCCGACAGTGAGGTGGTGTTGATGATGGCGCCGCTCACCGGTGAACCGGCCTTGGCTAGTGCCTTCCAGTAGTCTGCTGCGTGCTTGATGACCCCGAAGTGCCCCTTGAGGTGTACCGCAATGACTGCGTCCCACTGCGCCTCGCCGAGACCGGCGATGAACCCGTCCCGCAGAATACCCGCGTTGTTCACCACCACGTTCAGTGCGCCGAACTCCGAGATCGCCTGATCGACAAGCGATTGGGCGCCCTTCCAGGTAGCGACGTTGTCAGTGTTCGCAACGGCCTTACCGCCCGCAGCCGTGATCTCGTCGACCACTTCCTGGGCGGGGCCGACGTCGGTGCCCTCGCCGGCGTTGTTGCCGCCCAGGTCGTTGACGACGACGCTGGCACCCTCGCGGGCAAACAGCAACGCGTGCTCCCGGCCGATGCCCCGGCCGGCGCCGGTGATGACGGCGACCTTTCCGTCCAATACGCTCATTTCAGTTTCTCCTTGTCGCAGTGCGTGGTCAGCGGGCGATTTCGGCGTAGCCATCTTTGATGACGGCGACACCACCACCCGTGGGCTCGAATACGTAAGTCGTTGTGCTGCCGGCTGATCTGGTTTTCGGTATGTAAGTCTCGAGATCCCGTGCAGGTAGCACGGGCGACGCGAACTGCACCGGCAGCCGCTTCGATCGCGACACGTCCGAATCACCGTCCTGGGTCGGGACGGCCCACGACGTGAAGGCTTGGGTGCACAGTCCGTGGACGATAATCCGGGAAGAAATGCAGCCTTGGCGATTCAGGTCCAGATGGATCGGCATCGGGTCACCCCGCCGCGAGACCATATCGGAAAGTTTGATCGTCATCGACATGCTGGACAACTTTGGCGACCAGTGCCTGCTCGCGAATCGAGCTAATCGGGTCGCCACGGGTCGAACGCTCATCGCCTCGTACGAACGACAGCGCTTCGGACCAACACCACCCCCCGTCTGAATCAACACCGAAATCACCCTTCTCCGTTCATGATCGAAGTACGCGATCAATGTTCGTTCGGTGCTGGATCTCGCGGAAGGTGCAATTGCCGCTCAGCGATGATGTTCAGCTGTATTTCCGTCGTGCCGCCGTAGATTGTCGTCGCCCGGCTCGCGAGAAGGTAACTGGCCCATCTACCGGCAGCTTGCGATTCGTTCGCGGATGCCCCCTCGTACCCGAATTCGGCGTGTACGAACTCGGCAGCATCCTGCCCGAAACGCATGTTCAGCAGCTTCGCCACACTCGACGATGCGCCGGGATCGGTACCATCGAGCTGCAGCATCGTCGAACGCAAGTTGAGTAGACGAACTGTGTGGCCTTCGGCGACGAGGCGACCGATGCGATCTTGGGCAATCACGTCGAGTTCGTGCTGCTGCGCGTAACGAACGACGTCTTCACAACTGGCATACAGTGGAAGATCTTTGTTGGACAGTGACACTCGTTCGTTCGAAAGCGTGTTGCGGGTAACCTCCCATCCCTTGTTCACCTCGCCGACCACATCCTCGTCGGGGACGAAGACGTCTTCGAGGAACACTTCGTTGAACAGCGCAGATCCCGTCAGTTCCCGCAGCGGTTTCACCGTGACGCCAGTCGCTTTCATGTCGATCAGGAAATAGGTGATCCCTTCGTGCTTCGGGGCGGCGGGATCGGTGCGGGCCAGGCAGAAACCCAAATCAGCGAACTGCGCCAGCGAATTCCACACCTTGGATCCGGTCAGTCGCCAGCCGCCGTCCACCTTGACCGCCCTGGTCGTCAACGATGCAAGATCCGATCCCGCGCCCGGCTCACTGAACAACTGACACCAGAACACCTCACCACGCAGTGTTCGCGGCAAGTAGCGCTCCTGTTGTTCCATGGTGCCGTACGCGATCAGTGAGGGCACCATCCAGGTCGCCAACGCAATCTCGGGCCGAACGATCTTGGCTGCCTTCAACTCTTGGTGAATGATGACCTGGTCGACGGCGTCGGCGTCGCGACCCCATGGGACCGGCAGGTGCGGCAGAACCCAGCCGCCGTCGGCAATCCTGTCGGTCCGCTCGTCCGCCGGTACCGCTGCGAGTTCTGCTACCGCGGAGCGGATCTCGCCGCGGCGGCGCTCGGCATGTACCGACAGTGTCACTTCGGTCGAGGGCAAACCTGATTCGATCACGCGCTCGGCGATCGTGCGACTCCAGTCGGTGCTCCGGCCGAGAGCTGCGGAGATTCCGATGGCACGCCGGTAGTAGATGTGAGCGTCGTGCTCCCATGTGAATCCGATGCCGCCGAGCACCTGGATGGTGTCCTGGGCGGTCGTGAGGGCCGCGCGTGGTGCGAGCACGGCTGCGATTGCAGCGGAGAAGGCGACATGGCTCGATGTGGCATCGTCGAGCGCGCGGGCAGCGTCCCAGACGGCAGCCGCTGCTCGCTCAGTGTCGACCAACATGCCTGCGCACTTGTGTTTTACAGCCTGGAACTGGCCAATGGGCCGGCCGAACTGGCGCCGCACCCTCGCATACTCGGATGCGATCTGTGTGCACGCAGATGCGATCCCGACCGCTTCGGCCGAATAGAGAACGGCGGCGATACTACGGACCTTCGCGCTGTCGAGGACACCGAGCACCCTGTCTGCGGGGACAATCTGCGCGACGATTTCGATGTCCGCGACGGGACGCAACAAGTCGACGCACTCTAATTCACGAACCGTGAGGGCGGCAGCATCCAGTGCAATCCACGTCGGGAATGTGTCGTCTGTGCTGACAGAAACCGGCAGCACGACAACGTCTGCGGCCGAGGCGCCGACCACCGTGCTAACGGTACCTTCGACGTGGAGCACGTCGTCTTCGATCCGCCCGACCACATCGGAACGCACCGAGGCCGCGCCGCATCGCGACCCATCGGCGAGGGACGGCAACAGCTCGTTCTTCCCTTCCGTGTTGCTGCTCAACTCGACGATGGCAGCCGCCAGCACCGTCGGGACGAATGGACCAGGCGCGGCGGATCGGCCCAATTCTTCGATGACCACCGCTAATTCGGAGTATCCGAACCCCTGACCGCCGAACTGCTCGGAAACATGGAGCCCGAACAGCCCAATGTCGGCGGCGGCACCCCAGTAACCGGGTTCGACTTTTCCTTTCGCACTGAGTGCTTCGTGTAGCACCGCGGAAGTTACGGTCCGCTTGGTCAGCGATCGCACCGACCCGGCAAGTGCGACGTGGTCCGGACTGATGGCTATCGACACTGTATTGCTCCTTGTATGTGTGACATCGGATTCGGTTGGTCAGCGCCTGATGGAATCACCTGATGTGCAGGGCATTCATCAGCCCGATCCTTTTGAATACTCGCGAGGGCAGTCAGTCATTTGGGGTCTGCAATGACATACGTTGCACCGCAACTTTTTGTGCCTCGGTGTACTTGAGCAGGCCGTATGGTCCTTGCCGATGGCCGAGGCCAGGGTTCGCCATGCCCCGCCGGCCGGTGCGCCCATGCTGCCGTAGGCGGCGAGGCTCTCGTCGATATTCACCATGCCGGCCCGGATACGGCCGCCAACCTGTTTCGCTCGCTCGATATCGCGCCCGTACACGCACGCATTGAGTCCGAAGGCACTGTCATTGGCGCTTGCGGCAGCGTCGTCAACGGTGGCATAGCCGAACACCGACACGACGGGTCCGAACACTCCCTCGCGATAGATCCGCATGTCCGAAGTGACATCGGTCAGGATGGTCGGCGCCAAACAGTATGGGCCGATGTCTGACCAACGGCTTCCGCCGGGGACGACACGGGCACCCTGGGCAACAGCTTCATCGACGTACTTCTGCACCGTGCTCAGGTGCCGCTTCGACGTCGATGACCCACGTTTGCCCTCGAACTCGTAGGCGCGCTTAGCGATTCCGGGAATGAGCTCGCCCTTAGCACCGGGACGGCCGGCGGCAACCTGAGTCGCGAGAATGCGCACGGCTTCCCCGCCGACATGGTCGATCCTCATTCGGTGATACGTCACCTTCTCGGGTTTGTGGAATCAGAGGCATCTCTTTGGTGGCCGCCGGACAGTTTTGGCAGGTCACGATTCGCGGACCCATTGCGGCGGCGCAACGTTAGGATTTCGGCGTAGATGGTGTTGTAGGCGGCATCGTCGGTGAAGACCCAGGCCATGGCGCGGCGCGCGGAGAGGAAGACGCACAGTTGCCTGTCCAGCGGCCAGTGCGCGTACTGCCCGCTGTGGCAGCCGGAGTTCAGGAACGCAGCTACGATGTCGTCGGTATTCACCACGGCTGTCCATCTACGGGACCGCGCCAGTTCTGATGCTCAGCCAGACTGCCTTGCGTCCAGAGTTGTTCTGTTACATCACAGAACGCGACCAACGCGACGGGGTCCTCCTCACGCACCAGCGCGGATTTGCTCACCAGGGCTTTGACCGTCGATCCGTCGGTATGGAGGAGGTCGACAACATCACCGGCTCGCTCATGCAGGCGAACGGCGCCCGCGGTCGGATTGCCGGTGTCGGTGTCGGCGAATATCCGCTCGGCGGGGTGCTCGATGAGTTCGGATCGTGGATAGCCCAGCATGTGTTCGAACGCGACGTTGGCATGGACGACGGTGCCGTCCTGGTGCACGGCCAGGATCGGGACGGGGAGCCGGTCCAGCAGCAGCTTCGCCGGTATCCCCTGGAAGTAGCCGCCCGGGGTGTCCAGTGCCGGCCGGCGGCAATCCCTCCCGGAGTCGTGCACCCCCGAACGAGGGTCTCGATCGTTATCGGACATCGATTCCCAAGCCCCATTCCACATTCAATCTCGGCGCGATGTCATGCCACGCCGGCAATGTTCTGATGGATTCGCATGCGGTGGCGGCCGAACCGATATGAAGCGTTGTCACCGTGGCGGCCGGGGCGGATTGGTGTTCAGAGAGTGAGCGGCCGCGGAGAGGGTGTCGGCGAGGGCTTCCTCGAGGTCGGGTAGGAGGGCGGCGTGTTGGGCTGCGCGGGTGGCGCGCTGTTGTGCGGTGTTGTCGCCGGTTGTAGCGGCTGCAGCGACGGCAGTCCACGCCTGGGCGGCCCGGAGTGCCGTGTCGGCGGCAGCGTGGACGGCCGGGTCGTGGGAGTGGTCTGCGAGGTCCGCGCATCCTTGGGAGAGGAGGCGGCGGAAGAGTCCGCCGCCGGTGCCGGCTTTTTCGATGAAGGCGGTGAGCGCGTTGAGTGCGACGTCGAGTACCGGTGTGTCGAAGGTGTCAGGCCAGTGGCCCAGGTCGTTAGCGAAGGCGCGGATACCGTCGAGTCCGGTTCCGCCGCCACCATTCGGTGACGCGGGGGCGAAAATGCCGGGTCCGCCGTCGCGGAGTGTGTGGGCGGACCGGTCTAGCGCGTCGGCTGCTGCCGCTACGAGGTCGGGTGCGTCGCTTGGCCATTCGACGAAATATGTGGCGTGGCGGGTAGGTAGAGGGAAGCCGGTCGAGGAGCGGGCTCGTGCCAACGCGTCGTAGGGAACCGTCTGGACTGCGTCGCGATCGTTGTCGACGACGTAGGCGATTCGGGCGTCGTCGTCGTAGCCGATGACGACGATGTCGTGGCGGCTCATCCGCAGCCGTACGCGCAGATACGGCAGCTCCGCAATGTCGGCCCAGACCATAACGGGGCGCCCGGAGTCGAGTTCGGTCGTGACCCATTTCAACCCCAGCGAAGGGTCGTCGGTCTGGCGCAGTTCGGTGTGTGCGCCCAGGCGGTGGAGCAGGTCCAGTTCCATGTCGGGCCCCCGTCCCACGACGTATACGGGAGGTGTCAAGGTGGCGTCACGGACGTACGCGAAGTCCAGTGCCCCGCCGAGTGTGAACACGAGGCCCTCGCTGGGTGGCGCGCCCCAGCCGAGCTCGGCCCAGGTCATGAGATCACGCAGGGCACCAGAGCCGCAGTGCCCCGCTTTCTGGTGGGGGTAATCGAGCAGGACACGGCTCATCGGGTGGCTACTTTCAGGCTCGACAATCCGCGGAACGACATCCCGGTTCGCCAGCGTGGTTCCTCGGCGAGGGTGAGCTGCGGAAAGCGTGTCACGAGGCGGGGGAACAGTTCGGCCCCTTCGAGGCGGGCCAGCGGTGCACCGAGGCAGAAGTGGATGCCGGCACCGAAGGACAGTGGCACGGTCCCGGTTCGGGTGATGTCGAGCATGTCGGGGTCGGGGAAGCGGGCGGGATCTCTGTTGGCGGCGCCGAGCAGGGTGAGCACGACCTGGCCGGGTTGCAGGTCGATCCCTGCCAGTCGGGTCGCTTCCAGGACTGTCCGCCCGTTGGTTTGGACGGGCGAGTCGTAGCGCAACAATTCGTCGACCGCCGTGGCTGCCAGTTCCGGGCTGGTGCGGAGCAGTCGCATTTGGTCGGGGTGCGCTAGGAACGCGGCGACGCCGTTGCCGATCAGGTTCGTCGTGGTTTCGAATCCCGCCGCGAAGAGCAGGATTGCGGTGCCCACGCATTCGTCCTCATCGAGCGTGTCGTCACCGCGGGCGGCGGCGAGTCGGCTGAGGAGGTCGTCGGCGGGGTGGGAGCGTTTGGTCGCCAAAAGCTCGGCGAAGTAGTGGGCTAGTTGGTCCTCGGCCTCGCACGCTTGGGTGAGGTCGGCGGTATTGGCACTGGGCTCGAGCGAGGAGATCAGTGCTCGTACCAACGGTGCCGCGGCACCACGATCCTCGGGCGGGACTCCGAGGAGGTCGCCGATCACGTTGACCGGCAGCGGCAGCGCCAGGTCGGTGATGATGTCTGAGACCGGTTGATCGGCGATGGCATCGAGTAGACGGTCGATTTGGAGAATGATCCGCGCGCGAAGGTCATCGACATGATGAGGCGTGAACACGTCGGCAACGAGGCGGCGCAGCCGCTGATGGTCGGGCGGGTTGCGGAACAGCATGGTGCGCCGGAAGCGGTGCATGGCTTGGCGCTGCAAGGCTTCCGGTACTTCGGTGAGTCCGAAGCCGAGGGACTCGTCGACCTTGCCGAGCTTGCGGTCGCGAAGGGCAGCGGCGCAGTCGTCGTAGCGGCTCAACACCAGGACACCGGACTGGGTCACCAGCGCCGGGTGCGCCTCGCGTAACAGTCGGAACGCCTCGTAGGGGCCCGCCTGGCCGTGATCGGTGAGCAGCGCAGCGAGCAGCATCTCACGCGGGGGTGCGGTCATCGTTGGGCCTGCTGCGTGGTGGCGTGCGCTTCAGCGAAGTGTGCAGGGTCGACCACTACGAACAACGCGGTGGAAGTGGCCACCGCCCGTCCGGATCGGTCGTCCACCCTCGCTCCGAGCTCGAGCTTGCGGCCGTCGCGAGAGAGCAGGTCGGCGTGGAGGGTGTAGGGGGTATTCAGCAGGACCGGGGCGAGATAGTCGACGTCCAGGCGGCGGGTGACTGCAAGTTCTCCGACGGCGTAAAGCAGGAAGCCGAACAGGTCGTCGATGACCGTCGCCACCGCGCCGCCGTGCGCGATTCCTGGTGCTCCGACATGGCGTTCGTCGAAAACATGATGTGCGAATACACCCTCCCCGCATCGATGGGCGCGGAGGTGGTGCCCGTGTGGATTCGCGGGCCCGCATCCGAGGCAGCGGTGATGGTGCGGTGGTAGCTCATCTGCATCGTGTTCCTGCATCCGCATCGAACTTATCCAGTCCGACATGCTGGGATCGGATGACATGGCGGTCCCGTACTGGGCGTCACTCATAGGTCGGCCTCTCTGCCGGCGCCGCGGCCGCGTTCGTCTCTAGTAGCGAATGCGCTTTCGTTAGCCGCGCGCACCACCATTGGATACAAACATTCCATCTGTGTCAATAATTGGTCAGAAAAAGCCAGCGTGATGAGCCTGTGTAAGCGGTCCTTGTCAAGGTTGACAACGCGGCCCGTTTACGTGTCATAAGCAGCCAGCAAGTGTCAATTTTTGAACAGATATCGACCAACTGTTAGCATCGACCGCATGGTAGACGAATCTGTCCGGCTGTCGTTTCGGCGACATTTGCGCGAGGAGGCGATCCGCGCCGCGCACGCGCTGACGCTGCAAAAGGGATGGGACCGGGTCCGAGTCAGCGAGGTCGCCGCACTTATCGGCGTGTCGCGTCCGACCTTGTACAAGGAGTTCGGCGACAAACAGGGACTCGGGGACGCGCTCGTGCTGAAGGAAGCCGAGAGATTCTTGGTGGGAATCGGAGCGACGCTCGATGAACACTGCAGCGCCGTCGAGGAAGCGATCCCGGCGGCCGTTCGCTACACCCTTGACGAAGCCGCAGCCAGCCCGCTACTGAAGTCTGTGCTGACGTCCCCAGGTGCCGATAGCCGCCCCGAAGAGACGGGCGTGCTGCCGCTGCTGACTACGTCGGCGTCGATGCTCGAGCTCGCCTCCGCGCGTCTAGTGGGCTGGTTCGGTAAACACTTCCCCCAGATCGATAGCGATGACGTTGTTGATGGTGTCGACGCCCTCATTCGGCTCACGATCAGTCATGTCGTCCTGCCAACTTCAGATAACGCCGAAACTGGACGGCGCATATCCGAGGTCGCGCTGCGCTACCTCGGGCTCGCGAACCCGGCGCCCAGCGCTGCCCGGCTCGGGGCGGCGAGCATCGGAGCAAGGTAAGCGCACACGCTCACTGCCCGAGAGACGGTGTGCGCGTTCGGTCGCCAGTTCACCTCAGACAATTCCGACGTTTCTGTTGACCGCGGTTCCAAGGCGCATGGCGACGCCCCGGCAACCGTCTCGTCGAGTTGTGCCGGCGACGAGACCGCGGCAACTGAGCGGCATCGCGCCGAGTGCGGTGAAGTTGGCGTGGTGGTGCCACACCCGGCGAGAACGATTTTGCCACTCTCGGGAATCATGTCTCTGCGCAGAAGGGGTCCGGCCTGCCGGAAGAGGTGGACGCTGAGGAGGGCTGCCGGAGATCATGCCCGTGCCAGCAAATATCTGCGGCAGCCGATCCCCTGGAGAGTCCGGAGCTGCGCCGGTGCCTGCAACTCTATACTCCGCGTTCCGGATAGCATCTGTAGGCGGTACTTGCTTTATCGACGCACCAACGATGCATAGGCTCGGTGTTTATAACTGCATGCTGCTGCGAGAGCAGCGCAGGCGGACCCTTGCTGAGGCGAACTCTCGTTCGAAATCGGCGAGCTACCGAGCTTGGCACGGACCACCGTCGGTATCGGATCGGGGTGATGTCGCGAGCTAATCCGCATCGCGGGTTAGGTGTGCAAGTGGGCGACCATCATCGCATTCAGGAGAGAGCCAATGGCGCTTCGAAGATCCTCGCGAACGACGCAGTGTAAGCACCGCTCAGGTGGCGTGCGACCAGCCGCGTACTACTGGGCCATTCGGCGTAGCAAGTAGAAGGAAAGGGCCGCAATCACTTTCGCGCATTACTTCCGCGCGACTCCCGTGCGCGGTGAGCGCGTTACTTGATCGCCCGTGGTTTTCAGCCCCAGTCTGAGCGCCTTGCGGGCGCCTGGTCTCGTGCGCCTATTTCGTGGCCGCAACTCGTCGACAATCCTGCCCTAACCGACCTTGCCACGCCGCCGCCACGCCGCCGCGACCGTCCGCGCAACAGCTTGGCGCTCACTCGTCGTCAATCCCGTCCATGGCCTGAGCCCTAGCCTCTGACCCTTAGGCAACAGTCGGGCCCTCCGCATGTGCACACTCGCCGGGTGAAGGTGAGCGCGCCTTGACCTAGTCGATTCGCTACTGGCATGCTTCGTCATACCAGTACTAATAGTATCGAAGCCGATTCGCTGGCCACCGGCACCCGGCAACGGAGCCGCACTGATGAGGAGAAACGACGATGTCTCTCGACGTGAATCGCACTCGGCCGACCGATTCCCCGGAATGGACTCGGCCTCACGTGGAAATGATCGGTCCCGCCGCATGGCAGACGCGAGTGAACGCGGTGGTCATGGCGAATACGCTCAAGCCGCTACTGTTCGCTGTCACCATGGTCGGCCGCGCATTTAATCTGCGCAATCCGGAAACGCTGCAGCGCAAGTCGTTTGCCTTTGTAGACAAGCCGTCGGTATTCACCCGGCCGATCAAGCACACGCGCATCGAGAAGGTTCAGCTCCCGCAATGCCGGGCGGAATGGGTGACTGCCCCCGACGCAGGCGGACCTAGCGACCCGACGATCCTCTACTTTCATGGCGGCGCATTCATCACGTGCGGCCTCGGCAGCCACCGGCGAATGATCAGCCATATCTCGCGTGCAGCAGGCGCTCGGGTCTTAAGCGTCGACTACAGGATGCTTCCGCTCAATCCGATCGCCGACGCGATCGCCGACGGACTCGACGCTTACCGCCTGCTCCTCGCGTCGGGAACCAACGCGAATTCCATTGTGCTCGCGGGCGATTCGGCCGGCGGCTTCCTCGCTGCGATGACCGCGCTCAGCATTAAGGAAGCGGGATTGCCGCTGCCCGCGGGGCAGGTCCTGCTATCTGCGCTGACCGACTTGGATATGGCCTCCAAGCTTCCCCCGATCCGTACCCGTCCGGACGCCATGTTTCCGACCGCGACATTGAAGTTCATCAACGATGTCTTTGTCTCCAGGAATGGAACCGAGCCGACGATCGGATGCCCTGTCGATAGCGACCTGGCCGGTCTCGGTCCGTTCCTCCAGCAAGTCGGGTCCCGAGAGGCGCTGCGGAATGACGCGGCCAGGCTCGCGCAGCGACTCGACGAAGTCGGCGTGTCCAACTGGCTTCAGGTGTGGGATCGGGCACCGCACGTATTCCAGGTAGGCGCTGATATCAATCCCGATGCACGGCAGGCAATCTCGGATATCGGTGCGTTCATCAGATCCGTGGTCGCCACAGCGACCGCAACTGTGTCGCAAGCCGAGTTCGGATAGCCGGGTCGGGCGGGTACCCGGCCGGGTATTGCCGCGTTGACCTGGCGTTGAACCGAGTCCGACCGCAATCATCACTCTCAGCGAAAGGCTCCCATGACGGAAGCGCGCTCGCAATCGACGTTCCTCGAAGTCACCGATTTCTTGGACTGGCAGCACGAGAATGTGCAGCAGTTCACCCAAGCCGCAGTCAGGGAGAGCACCGATCCGGTCGAGAAGGCGCGTCGGATCTTCACTGCGGTTCGGGATCGCATTTGGTACGACCCGTACTCCGTGACCGAGGACCCGGACCACTACCGCGCCAGCTACATCGCCACCACGTCACGCGCATACTGCGTTCCGAAGGCCGTACTTCTTACCGCCGCGGCCCGCGCCGCCGGGATCCCAGCGCGTCTCGGGTTTGCCGACGTGCGCAATCACTTGCAGACGGCGACCCTACGTGAACGGATGGGTGGCGCTGACGTTTTCGTTTACCACGGCTACACCGAGTTGAACCTTGGCGCCAGATGGATAAAGGCTACGCCCGCCTTCAACGCCGAACTTTGCGCGCGATTCGGGGTCTGTCCTATCGACTTCGACGGTGAACACGACGCCCTCCTGCACGCGTACACAGGCGACGGAACGCAGCATATGGAATATCTCGTCGACCGTGGCTGGTATCCCGACCTTCCATTGGCGGAAATCCTGCAGGCGCTGCGGGCGCATTACGGCGACATTGCCGCAACGGACGCGCCCGAACGCGACACCTTCACTGTCTAG
>JBBSKP010000108.1:0-16595 GCA_038256175.1 Mycobacteriales bacterium | reverse complement strand
GTCACGCTCGCAAATTCGTCGGGGGTCGCGCCAGCCAGCATTGCCGGCTCACGGCGGACCGTTGAGTGGGCTGCTGAACGGCCTGCGAAGCCGCACCTCGCACAAGATATTGGTACCTCGCAAACCCTGCAGCCGACTGCGGGATTTGCGAAGTGACAAGACGATGTGCGAAGTGGCGCTACCGCGGGAGGTAACCCCGACGAACGTATGGCGAACTACTGAAGCGGTTGGACGTCCCCGCGGGGACGTTTCCGCGCAGCATTTGAATCGGTGTGTCCCGCCGGTCAGCCCGGTGACCCCGGTGTTCCGATGCGGCCGGCGAGCCATGGCAGTGCGTCGCTGAACGCCTGTTCGGCGAACTGCCACGTATGACCGGCCGTGACCGTGTGGACCGAGCAGGAAATGGCCTGGGTAGTCGCAAGAGTGCAGAGTTTCTGTGCAGCGCCGAGCTCGCCTGTGTCGGGTGTCGCGTCGTGCCCGCCGTACCCGCTGGATGCCGCGGCTTCCTGCGGATGGAAATTGCGGTTGCCACGACCGGGCGCAGCGCCGGTGTCCTCGAACCAGCCGGCAACCCCGCTGTAGGGACCATGTTCGGCCATGACGGTCGCCGGGTCGAACGCTGCCCACTGCGCGGCATCGCCGCCGAAAAGCCGATCGATGGTCTGGTCCTTGGTTCCCGCCGTCGGACCGGCGTCGCCCGCGATGTCCTCGAACGTGCTGAACTGGTCGGGATGCATGACGGTGAGGTCGACCGCGCAGGTGCCGCCCATCGACCAGCCGACGATGCCCCAGTTGGCAGGGTCCGCAGATGCTCCGAAGTGTGAAATTACGTACGGGCGAACATCTTTGGTGAGATGTTCGGCCGAATCTCCGCGAGGGCCATCGACGCATTCGGTGTCGTTGTTGAAGCTTCCGCCGGAGTCGACGAACACGAAGATCGGCGTCTGCCCGCCATGATTCTCCGCGTAATTGTCGATGGCGGGTATCGCGTCGCCGCTGCGCATCCAGTCGGCGGCCGTGTTGAACTCACCGGCGATCATCATCAGCACCGGCAGGGTGGGGGGAGTGGCTCCGGCAAACCATGCCGGCGGGAGGTAGACGTACTCGGACCGATGCTTGAAACCACTTGCGGCGTCCGGGATATCGACCTCGACAAGTTTGCCTGTCGTCGGTGCAGTGCCACGCAGGCCGTCGAGATCGGATGCATCGACCTGGTCAGGCAAGGGTCCGGCGGTAATTGCACCCCACGCGGCTTGCACCGTCGGGTAGTAACCGACCCACTGATTGAGCACGAGCGCGACGCACGCAAAACTCAACGGCAGCACCAGAATCGACAGCGAACGTCGCCACCATCGGGTCTGTCGCCACCCCAGCGCGGCAATCGCGACGGCGCCGATGAAGACGGCGATCCAGATCCACAGTTTCAGCGGCGCCGGATCCGAGGCAAGGCCCTGTGCGTTCATGTACATCCGCGCGGCAAGAGCACCGGCGACGCCGAGCGCGACGCTGATCGGCACCCACAACAGTCGCCATCGCCCGGTCCGCCAGCCGATCACCGCGACAAGCACGACAACAGGTGCGATCTCCAAGGTCAGCGGCAGCCAGCCACCGAGCAGCGATATGCCTTTGTGGAAAACCGCCGTGAACGGGGGTCGGAGTTGGCAGCGGTGGGGTGTCGGTTCGCACGCCCGAGATTGTTGCTGCGGTTCCTGCAAACAGGCTGTGAACGGCCTCAGAGCCTGACGTGAGATCTCCGACGTACAGAATGGGAGGGTGCCATTGGAATTGCCGTCACTCGCCGACCTGCTCACCGATGTGCATGTGCTGAGCTTGCCGATGCGGGTGCGGTTCCGAGGCATCACGACGCGTGAGTTGGTGTTGTTGCGAGGTCCCGCCGGGTGGGGCGAATTCGGGCCCTTCCCTGAATACGCGGACGACGAGGCCGCGAACTGGTTGCGCAGCGCGATCGAGGCCGCCTGGCAGGGATCACCCGCTGCGGTCCGGGATCGGATTCCTGTCAACGCCACCGTTCCCGCTGTCGACGCCGCACAGGTGCCTGAGATCCTCGCTCGGTTCCCGGGTGTCGCAACGGCGAAGGTGAAGGTCGCCGAACGTGGGCAGTCGCTCGAGGCCGATCTGCGACGCGTCGCCGCCGTGCGCGAGTCCATCCCGAACATTCGGGTCGACGCCAACGGTGGCTGGACGCTCGACGAGGCGGTGCGTGCACTCGAACGGCTGTCGGGCGAGGGTCCGCTCGAATACGCCGAGCAACCTTGCGTGACCGTCGAAGAGCTCGTCGAGTTGCGCAAGCGCCTACCCGGTGTGCGAATCGCGGCGGACGAGAGCATTCGTCGCGCCGAGGATCCGCTTCGGGTTGCCCGGATGGGTGGGTGTGATGTCGCTGTTGTGAAGGTTGCGCCGCTCGGCGGTGTCCGTCGCTTGCTGGCGCTGGCCGACGAACTCTGCGGGTACGGCGTCCCACTGGTGGTGTCGAGTGCGTTGGACTCTGCCGTCGGGATGAGCGCGGGACTGGCTGCGGCTGCTGCCTTGCCGCGTCTCGACTTCGCATGCGGACTCGGCACGGGTGGGTTGTTCGAATCCGACGTTGCACAGCCGAGGGAACTCGTGGACGGCGCATTCTCGGCAAATCCGGTCGAGCCGGATTCGGCCCGTTTGCGCGCCCTTGCGGCGCCGGCCGATCGTGCGTCGTGGTGGTTGGACCGGCTGCAGCGCTGTTACCTGCACCTGGCCAACGGAGTCGTATAGTGTCGGGATCTTGTCGTCGCATCTAATACGGAGGCTATGAAAGTGGTTGCAGCACTGAAGGAAACCCTGCTCGGCGAGGCTCGCCGGCCAGCAGTGGTTGCCGATGTTCGTGAGCTGATCGACGCCGAGGTCTCGGAGAAGAAGGGTGCCTCGGGCCTCGCGGTCAAGGGTGGCTACGCGGCCGTCAAGAAGGCGAACCCGACGATTGTTCCGGAAGCGATCGACAAGCTGCTTCCGGAATTCTTCGGGCGACTCGAGCCCTACTGGCAGGACTTCCGCACGGCCGAAGGTCGGTTCGCCGATTACCTGGTCCAGCGCAGCGACGAAGTGGCCGACGCGCTGCTGGCTGTCACCGACGAACGGGTTGCAGGGTCGAGTAGGCAGGCCGCGAAGAAGGTCTACAACACGATGCGGCCGTCGGCGAAGCGCAACGTCATCGAGGCCCTGCCACGGTTGGGCGATCTAGTGCAGAAGCACGCGCCCTAAGGGCGCCTGCAGCTGCGCTGCCTGTGCGCGTTTTACCCGGATCGGTTCGGGCAAAGCGCGCACAGGCGCGAAGCGCAGTGTTATCCCTGCGCTTTGCCGAAGCGCCAGTAGCCGGTGAACGTCACATCCGACTTCGGGAACTTCCGGTCGTTGACGAGGTGCCGACGCAGGCTGGTCGCAAGCTCACGCTCACCGGCGATGTAGGTGTAGCTCGGCCCGGCCGGCAATGTGGCTTCTTGGACGGCCGCGAGCGCGAGAAGTCCGGGGTGCGTATGCGAGTCGGTTCGAACCACCCAATGGATGTTCACCCCCGCAGGCGTATCGACGGTCTGGGCGTCGTCGGCATGCGGAATCTCGATGAAGACTTCGGCTTTCAGGTCCTCAGGCGCGGTGTGCAGAATCCCCATGATGGCGGGCAATGCGCTCTCGTCGCCGACAATCAATTGCCATTCGTAATCGTCGGTCGGGTTGTATATGAGACCTTCGTCGAGGAATGCGACCTGATCGCCCGGTGCGGCCTTCGCAGCCCACGCCGATGCCGGTCCACCGTCGCCGTGTGACACGAAGTCGATGTCGATTTCGGATGTGTCGCCGTACTGCCCTTCGCCTGCTGCGCGAAAGTCGCGGACCGTGTAGTTACGCACAACCGGTCTCGTGTCTTTCGACATCAACAAGTACTGGGCGTACCAGAGGTTGTTGGCTTGGGTCGGGAGTCGCAATTCGCTCTGACCGTCTTGCGGCAGAAACAGCCGGAACCATTGGTCGCCGCCCATGGGGGCGAACTGAGCTAACGCGACGCCACCGATTGTGACGCGCACGAAGTTGGGGCTGATCTGCTTCGATGCGACGACGTTCGCCTCGAGAATGTGCCTATCGGCGGGTTTGACGAATTTGCTGCGCTTAGCCATGGCGCCCCTTGTTTCCTGTAGTTTTGCTGCTTAGGTTAGCTAATCCTAACCCAGACCCCGAGTGAAGGTGACAGAGGCGACAGCGCCCAGCACAGGACTGTCTGACAATCTTGAGGTGTGAATCCGTCTACCGCGCAGGCCACGGTTGTCGTCGACGAACTTGTTCGCGGCGGCGTCGAGGATGTCGTCCTATGTCCGGGTTCGCGTAACGCGCCGCTCGCATTCGCTCTGCAAGCCGCCGACGCCGAGGGGCGGGTACGGCTCCATATGCGGATCGACGAGCGGACGGCGGGTTTCCTCGCGATCGGCCTCGCGGTGTCGAGCCGTCGCCCGGTGCCCGTGGTGATGACGTCCGGTACTGCGGTTGCCAACCTGGGACCGGCGGTGCTCGAAGCGAACTACGCGCGGGTGCCGTTGGTGGTGCTGAGTGCCAATCGCCCATACGAGTTGCTGGGCACCGGCGCCAATCAGACGATCGAACAGCTCGGTCTGTTCGGGAGCCAGGTGCGTATCACGACCAGCCTCGGACTGGCCGAAGACGGACGCCTGCAGAACAGTCAATGGCGTTCGGCTGTGTGCCGAGTGCTCGCCGCCGCTCGCGGAACACGCTCGGGCAATGCCGGGCCTGTGCATTTCGACATTCCTCTGCGCGAGCCCCTTGTGCCCGGTATTCATCCCGGCGCTGCGATGCCGGAGGGCCGGCCGAACGGTGCGCCGTGGACGTCGACGCAGAATGCCACCCTGGACGTGCCGATCGACATCGACTTCGGGCCCGACACGGTCGTGATTTCCGGGCACGGTTCGGGACACCGGCCGGAGTTGGCTGGACTGCCAACTGTCGCCGAACCCACCGCGCCGCTGCATGGCCCGCCGCTACACCCGCTGACTTTGCCGCTGCTGGAGCCTCGCCAGGCGATCATCACCGGCCGCCCAACCCTGCATCGGCAGGTCGCGAAACTGCTCGCCGATCCCGCGGTCGCCGTCTATGCGCTGACCACCGGCCCGCGCTGGCCCGACGTTTCCGGAAACGTGGTCGGGACAGGGACGAGAGCGGTTGTGTCGGGCGCCCCGCGCCAGGCCTGGCTCAACCGGTGCAAGAAGGTGACCGCAAACGCTGATTCCGCAGTGCGAGAACAGCTTTCGCTACATCCGAAACTGACCGGACTGCATGTGGCCGCGGTCGTCATGGATGCGCTTGAGCCCGGCGATCAGTTGCTGCTCGGCGCGTCCAATCCCGTCCGCGACGCCGCACTGGTGAGCTATCCCAAGCCTGGCGTCAGAGTCCTGTCGAACCGTGGCGTTGCGGGAATCGACGGCACCGTATCGACCGCAGTCGGTGCGGCCCTGAAGCATTCGGGCAGAACCGTTGCCCTGATCGGTGATCTGACCTTCCTGCACGACGCCTCGGGTCTGCTGATGGGGACAGGCGAGCCGCGGCCGCAGGACCTGACCATCGTCGTGGCCAACGACGACGGCGGCGGCATCTTCGAACTGCTAGAGCAGGGCGATCCGCAGTACGCAGGCGTCTTCGAGCGAGTGTTCGGAACTCCGCACGGGATGGACCTCGCAGCTTTGTGCGCCGCGTACCGCGTTCCACACACGCTCGTCGACGTCGAACAGCTCGGCGCCGAACTCGAAGGGCACGCCGGCGGGATTCGCGTGCTCGAAGTTGCTACCGAACGTTCCGGTCTACGCGAACTGCACGCCGCGGTGCTGGCGCGCCTCTAAGCGTTCTGCTCGGCGATCCATTTCTCGGCATACTTTCGCTCGCTCCGGAGCAACTTCGAGTAGGCCTGTTCGGCGAAGGCTTCTATCGCACCGCCGACCAGTCGAACCTTGACGTCGAACTTGCCTGCGAACTCCACCACCGAACCTTCGGGCGCCGCACGCAAGGTGATCGTCCCTGCGAAGCCTCCGCTGATTCCGGTCGACTCGCCGGAAAACGTCCCGTGTGCGACGCCATTCTCGAGCGGCCCCCACACATCGGTCCGGGTGAGCCCGAGGTCGCCCCGCACGACCTTCTTCACAAGTCCGGGCAACGCGTGCGGACCGATTTGCTCGGACATCGTGATGGACAGCGTCCCGGGTCCGTCGGGAGAGCTGGTCTCCAGCTTGGCATTCGGGGCCTCGGCGAAGCGGCTTTGCCACAGGCGTTCGTCTGTCAGAGCCTCGTGGACCACTGCAGGCGACGACGAGTACGGCACTGCGACGGTGAAAGATCGCGACATGGTCGGAAACGCTACCGGAGGAGGGCATTAGCCTGATGCGGTGACTCAGACGACGACGGACACCGCACGGACGGGCGTGGGTCGCGTTCGGCTTGTCGTGTACATCGTCGCGATCAGCATGACCGCACTGTCCGTTCTGCTCGTTATGGCAGCGTGGCGGGACGATTCCGCCATTTCCGACGACAAGGGCGTCGCGACGGCGGAAGTGCTCTCGGCGGGGCGGCTGCGGTCCGCGATCAGCTTCGTGACACCCGACGGGGTGACTCACAACCCCAAGCTCGGCGTCCTGTACCCGACCAATCTGACTGCTGGTCAGCGAATCGAGGTCGAATATGCGAAGGGCGATCCCGACAATCTGGTCCGCGTTGCCGGCCGTGACGCTCGAGTTGCGATCATTCCGGCGGCATCGGTGGTCCTTGTGACCTGGGCCCTTGCGCTCCCTGTGCTGTGGTTCAGCCGACGCCGGCGAACCTAACCATTCGCCTGAACTTCTCCTTGCCTTCACATCGCGGTGGCTACCGGGCGACGGTGCGCGACGACACTGAGGGCATGCGAGTAGCCATTGTCGCGGAGTCGTTTCTGCCGAACATGAACGGAGTCACCAACTCGGTACTCCGGATCCTCGACCATCTCAAACGAAACGGCCACCAGGGATTCGTCGTCGCCCCGGACACGATCCGGTCGATGCCGGCGGCCTCGAACGAGCACGACGGATTTCCTGTGCACCGGGTCCCCGCTGTCATGGTGCCCAAGATCAACTCCCTGCCGATCGGCCTGCCGCAGCCAGGGATGACTGCGGCGATTCGCGACTTCGATCCCGACGTCATACACCTCGCGTCGCCGTTCCTGCTCGGAGCCGGCGGCCTCAGTTCCGCGCTCCGCCTCGACGTGCCCGCTGTTGCGGTGTTCCAGACCGATGTCGCGGGCTTCGCGAAGAGCTACGGGCTCGGCCTGGGTACGCGCGCGGCGTGGGCGTGGACCGTCCGAATCCACCAGCGCGCGGCGCTGACTCTTGCCCCGTCGACGGCTGCCGCAGAGGCGCTCGCGCAGCACGGGATTCCGCGGGTCCAGCGGTGGGGGCGTGGCGTCGACATCCACCGCTTCACGCCAGCAGCGCGACGCGACGACCTGCGCGCGCAATGGCTCGGCACCGAGTCGAGTGCTCGGCTGGTCGTCGGATTCGTCGGGCGCCTGGCGCCTGAGAAGCACGTCGAGCGGCTCGCGTCGCTGGCCGGCGACCCGCGAGTGCAATTGGTGATCGTGGGGGACGGGCCGGAGCGTGCCAACCTCGAACGGCTCCTGCCCGGCGCTGTCTTCATGGGGGAGTTGCGCGGAACCGAACTGGCGCAGGCGTACGCGAGTCTGGATGTCTTCGTCCACGCCGGCGAGCACGAGACCTTCTGCCAGGCCGTTCAAGAAGCGTTGTCCAGCGGTGTGCCGGTCATAGGACCGGACGCCGGCGGTCCGCGAGACCTGGTCTCGCACTGCCGGAATGGCTATCTGCTTCCTGTGGACCGGTTCAGCGAGTTGCTGCCGAGCGCGGTCTTCGCGCTCTCGGATCCCACTGTCCGGCAGCGTTTCGGTACTGCCGCCCGCCGCTCGGTTCTGCACCGGACCTGGCCCGCGGTGTGCGGCGAGCTGATCGGTCACTACTCGGACGTCATCGGTACCGGGTATAAGTCCGGTTTCAAGTCCGGTTACAAGTCACTGTCCGACACGGCATAGCGATTCCCCCGGTGGCGTAGGTTCGACGAAAACACGTCGAGGGGAATTCATCGTGAAAGTTCTTGTCGCAGGCGCCACGAGCGTGCCGGGAATTCCAGTGATCCGCGAACTGGTCGCCGCTGGACACGATGTCATTGGCGTGACTCGCTCAGCCGGCAAAGTCGGTGTCGTCGAAGAGGCCGGCGCGCGACCTGTCGTGGGCGATGTCTTCGACAAGGAGCAGATCGCCGCGCTGGTTTCGGAGGCGTCGCCGGAGGTCGTGATCTCACTGTTGACAACCCTGCCGAAGAACGGTCCGCTCAGAATTGGCAGCTTCGACAACGCCATCGAATTGTGGGGCAAGGGTGTCCCGAACCTGCTCGCGGCTGCCCAGGAAGCGGGTTGCAGGCGCATCGTCGCCGAGTCGGTGATCTTCGCCTACGGCTACGGCCGGTGGTCGGAGCCGCTCGATGAATCCGATCCGAATCCCGGACCACCGCCGGGCAAGAACGGGCAGCAGATTCTCGACACCCTGCGGGGCATGGAGCAGGCCGTGCTCGGATCCGGTGCAGTCAGTGGCACCGAGGGAATCGTGTTGCGGTACGGCGCATTCCACGGTGCGAATGTGACTCATACGCAGTTCATGACCCGCCTCGCCAAGTGGTGGATGATGCCGGTCCCGGCGGGCGGCGGGCTGCTGTCGTGGGTCGAACTCGGCGACGCCGCCAAGGCCACCGTCCGGGCGATCGATCATGGACGGGGTGGGGAGCTGTACAACGTCGTCGATGACCACCCTGTCGCCTTCCGGCAGTACATGAACGACCTCGCCGCGACCCTACGGCGACCGAAACCGATGTCGGTGCCGCGTGCGCTGGTGAGCCTCGGCGCGCCCTATATTGCTGTCGCGTTCGGTACTACCCAGTTGCCTGTGTCGAACGCCAAGGCCAAAGGTGAACTCGACTGGGTACCGGAATATCCCGACCACACATCGGCGTTCGCGACCTTCACCTAGCCCGGGTCGGACGCGGTCACGCGGGGCTGACCGGTACGGTCGTGCCTTGTGGCTAAAACATCCAGTACCCGAGCTTCGCTAGAGAAGGATCCACACGACGTCGCGGCGATGTTCGACGGCGTTGCGCGGCGCTACGACGTCACCAATACGGTGATCTCGCTCGGGCAGGACCGGATCTGGCGTCGAGCGACCCGAAAGGCGTTGGCGCCGACGACGGGTGAGAAGGTGCTCGACCTTGCGGCGGGTACCGGAGTCTCCACGGTCGAACTCGGCAAATCCGGCGCGTGGTGTGTCGCGGCCGATTTCTCCAAGGGAATGCTCAACGCCGGGCTGTTTCGGCACGTGCCGATGGTGGCAGGCGACGCGATGCACCTGCCGTTCGCCGATGCCGTATTCGATGCCGCGACAATTTCTTTCGGTCTGCGCAACGTCTCCGATTTCGACGCGGGACTGCGCGAGCTTGCCAGGGTCACTCGACCGGGCGGGCGCCTGGTCGTGTGCGAATTCTCGACTCCGGTATTCACGCCGATGCGCGTCGCGTACATGGAGTACTTGATGAAGGCGCTGCCTCGGGTCGCGAGTGCCGTCAGCAGCAATCCGGACGCGTACGTCTACCTTGCAGAGTCGATCAGGGCATGGCCCGATCAGGAGCAGCTGGCCAAACGGATCGAAGCGGCCGGTTGGCGAGACGTGAAGTGGCGCAACCTCAGCGGCGGCATCGTCGCGCTACACCGCGCAACGCGGATCTGAGCCTCGTTCAGGAGAACGGCGGCCGGCTGTCGAACCGCAGTGATGCGGAGCCCGACCGGCGCCATGCGCGCGCCACCATATCGCTGTCCTCGTCGGTCACGAGATTGCCCATCACCTTCACCAGGACGCGCATCATCGACGTCGAGCGCAGCGCCATCGGGCCGGCCGCGGGGAGCACCCGAGGCACGGTCACGAGACCTGCGAGACGGCGCGCGATCGAGAATGCGCGGCCGTACCGATCGCGCAGCAACTGCGGCCACACCTCGGTGAGGTCAGGTTCGTCGAGCAGGTCGACGACGAGGCGACCGCCTTCGAGCCCGTAGTCGATCCCCTCGCCGTTGAGCGGGTTCACACAGCCTGCGGCGTCACCGATCAAAGCCCAGTTCGGTCCCGCGACTCCGGACACCGATCCGCCCATCGGCAGCAAGGCTGACGAGACCGCACGAATCGGTCCGTCGAACTGCCATTCCTCGCGTCGCTTCGAGGCATAAAGCTCCAGCAGTGGCCGCAATGCGACGCCCGCCGGGCGCTTCAGCGTCGCGAGCGAACCGACACCGATGTTCACCTCGCCCGTCGCAAGTGGAAACACCCAGCCGTAGCCCGCCTGCAGCTCGCCGGTGTCGTCGCGAAGCTCCAGGTGCGACGTGATCCAGGGATCGTCACTGCGGCCGGACTTCACATACGCCCGTGCCGCGACGCCGTACGCGGTATCCCGATGCCAGGTTCGACCGAGTTCTTTGCCGAGAGTGGAACGCACGCCGTCAGCGACCAGCAAGGTGCGGCACGCGATCGTGTGCGTGCCCGACGCCGTTTTCAGCGTCACACCCGTCACCCGTTCGCTGGAGCGAATGACCCCGATTGCTCGGGCACCCTCCACCATCCGGGCTCCTGATTCGACGGCGGTCAACCGGATCTTCTCGTCGAGTTCGGTTCGGGGTACTGCGCTACCCACGGTCGGTAGTGAACCGCCCGGCCACGGCAGCTCGGCCTCTTGACCGAATCCGCTGATCCGCAGACCGCGGTTGACTGCTTTCGACCGAACCCATTCGCCGAGGCCGAGATGATCCAGTTCGGCAATCGCGCGTGGCGTCAGTCCGTCGCCGCAGGTTTTGTCACGCGGAAACGTCGCAGCATCAACAAGGACAACATCGCGTCCCGCGCGGGCGGCCCATGCCGCAGCGGACGAACCGGCCGGACCTGCACCGATTACCAGTACGTCGGTCTCGGTCGGCAAGCTTGCCGGTGCGTCTGGATCAACCTCGTTCGGCGCCATGTCTCCATCCTCTCAGGTGCGTCGAACGGGTGCTCAGCGGACGTGAGCGCGCCTGATTCGAAGCGAGAGGCTAGGTTCTCTACCGTGGGAGTCGAGGGATTGTCGGCAGAAGGAACGGGCACCGGCACAGTGAGCGAGGAAAGCACGGTCGTCGCAGGCGTAGAAGTCGGCGACCCAGAACTTGCGCGCAAGGTCAGGGACGAGCTGGAGCGAGTAGAAGCGCTGCTGGTCAGCGAACTCTCCGACGGCGAGGATTTCCTCACCGAGGCCGCTCTGCACCTGGCGAAAGCCGGAGGCAAGCGCTTCCGTCCGTTGTTCACCATTCTCACCGCGCAGCTCGGCCCGCAACCGGACGAGCCGGCGATCGTGACGGCAGCGACCGTTGTCGAACTTGTGCACCTCGCCACCCTCTACCACGACGATGTGATGGACGAGGCGACGATGCGTCGAGGTGCCCCGAGCGCGAACGCGCGTTGGGGAAACAGCATCGCGATCCTCGCCGGGGATTACCTCTTCGCTCATGCGTCGCGGCTCGTATCGACGCTCGGTCCCGAAGCGGTGCGGATCATCGCCGAGACGTTTGCCGAATTGGTGACCGGTCAGATGCGTGAGACCATCGGCGTCAAGGAAGCGCAAGATCCGGTCGAGCATTACCTGAAGGTCGTCTGGGAGAAAACAGGTTCGCTCATCGCCGCGTCCGGGCGCTTCGGCGGCACCTTCTCCGGCGCATCCGCCGAGCATGTCGCACGGCTGGAACGGCTCGGCGACGCGGTCGGAACCGCCTTCCAGATCTCCGACGACATCATCGACATCTCCTCGGCGTCCGAGCAGTCCGGAAAGACACCGGGCACCGACCTCCGCGAGGGCGTCCACACGCTGCCCGTGCTCTACGCGCTGCGCGAGGAAGGCTCTACCGGAGATCGGCTTCGCGAACTGCTCGCAGGACCGGTCGAATCGGACGCCGACGTCGCGGAAGCGCTGAAGCTCCTCGGACAATCCGAAGGGCTCGTGCTGGCAAAGGAAAAGCTCGCCGGCTACGCAGACCTCGCGCGCGCCGAGCTTGCGCAATTGCCGCCCGGGCGCGCCAACAAGGCTCTCGAGCGATTGGTCGACTACACGATCGAACGGGTTGGCTGATCGGTAAGGGAACTGTCCTGCCCCGGCGCGGCGTTGAATAGCTGAATCGGAATAACTGAAGAGCCGAATGCAGGGAGGTCTCAGGTGCATTCGCACGGCTACGCAAATGGGCTCAAGACATTCGCGCTCCTAGCAGCGATGTCAGCGCTCATCGTTTTCGTCGGCGCAATGTTCCGAAGTCCCACGATCCTTGTCATCGCAGTTCTCCTTGCCGTCGGCGTCAATGCCTACGCCTACTTCAACAGCGACAAGCTCGCGCTGCGAGCGATGCATGCCCAGCCGATCACCGAGGTGGAAGCGCCGGTCATCTACCGCATCGTGCGCGAGCTGGCGACTACGGCGCATCAGCCGATGCCGCGTCTCTACATCAGCCCGACCAGTGCCCCGAACGCGTTTGCAACAGGCCGTAGCCCCCGCCACGCCGCGGTGTGCTGCACCACCGGCATTCTGCAGCTACTCGATGAGCGCGAGCTGCGAGCCGTACTCGGGCACGAGCTGTCGCATGTGTACAACCGCGACATCCTGATCTCGTCGGTGGCGGGCGCGCTCGCAGCGGTCATTTCCGGGCTTGCCAATTTCGCGATAATTTTCAGCATGTTCGGCGGCCGGGGCAGCAGTGGCGGGCCGAATGTCCTCGGGCTGTTGCTCGTGTCGTTGCTGGGCCCGATCGCGGCAACAGTCGTGAAGCTCGCTGTGTCGCGCTCACGCGAATATCAGGCCGATCAATCCGGCGCCGAGCTCACAGGTGACCCACTCGCTCTGGCATCGGCTCTGCGCAAGCTCGAGCAGGGCGTGGCCGCTGCCCCCTTGCCGCCCGAGCCCAAGCTCGCAGCTCAATCGCACATGATGATCGCGAACCCATTCCGGGTCACCGAGCGAGCAACGCGGTTGTTCTCGACCCACCCGCCCATGGCAGAGCGCATTGCCCGCCTAGAAGAAATGGCGGGGCCGAATCACCGGTAGTTGACGAACTGCAGCGCGATACCGAAGTCCTCGCCGCGCAGCAGTGCCTGCACAGCCTGCAAGTCGTCGCGCTTCTTGCTGCTGATGCGAAGTTCCTCGCCCTGAATCTGCGCTTTGACACCCTTGGGGCCTTCGTCGCGGATCTTCTTGGTGATCTTCTTCGCGTTCTCCGTCGTGATGCCTTGCACAAGCGTGCCGGTGATCTTGTAGATCTTGCCGGACTGGGCCGGCTCGCCTGCGTCGAAGGCTTTCAGCGAGATGTCGCGACGGATCAGCTTCTCTTTGAAGACGTCGAGCGCCGCCACCACGCGCTCCTCGGCTTCGGCGGTCAGCACGATGGCCTCGTCGCCTGACCAGTCGAGGGTCGCTCCCGTGCCACGGAAGTCATACCGCGTCGTGAGCTCCTTGGCCGCCTGATGCAGCGCGTTGTCCACCTCTTGACGGTCGACCTTGCTCACAACATCGAAGGACGAATCGGCCACAACACGCTCCTCAAAACTTGATCGAATTTGCCCGACTCAGCGGAGCCGGTGATACGTACGACACGACGCTATCGTCCGCCGCAAGCCCGTGGCCACCCGGTTTGCTTTACGGGTACAGGTTCGTTGTATTCTGCTGTGCGCGTCAAGCAAAGTCCCGAGTAGTAAAATCGAGATGCGCAGCGCACCTGGCAGATTGCCCGAGCGGCCAATGGGAGCGGACTGTAAATCCGTCGGCGTATGCCTACGTAGGTTCGAATCCTACATCTGCCACGCCAGGGAAGAATGCCCCGTGAACTGCAGTGATGCGGCTCACGGGGCATTCTTGTGTTTCGGGACACAAATGCGCGCTCCTGACCTTGCGGTTTGGCGCCCAGCGCTCGTACTGTGTAACCTCTTGAAGGCTTCACCGCACCGCAGGCATCTGTTTGCGCCTTTGGTGCGGACGTTGTCATGCCCCCTTAGCTCAGTCGGTAGAGCGTTTCCATGGTAAGGAAAAGGTCAACGGTTCGATTCCGTTAGGGGGCTCGCTGGATTGCGGTGACGCGGCACGGCGGCACCGGAAGCACCTTGGCGGTGTAGCTCAGTTGGTAGAGCAAACGACTCATAATCGTTGTGTCGCCGGTTCAAGTCCGGCCATCGCTACACAGATAGAGAACGACCAAACTGCACGATCCTGATTGACACTCGATCAGATTGACCCGAAAGAAGGCATCCCGTGGCCTCGACTGACGTTCGGCCCAAGATCACCTTGGCCTGCGAGGTATGCAAGCACCGCAACTACATCACCAAGAAGAACCGGCGTAACGACCCGGACCGCTTGGAGCTGAAGAAGTTCTGCCCCAACTGCGGAACCCACAATTCGCACCGCGAGTCTCGCTAGCCAGTTCTACGTTGCAGGCGACGCCAGCGATTGGGTCCGAGTGAGGCTGCCCGGGCGCTGCGGTGTCCCTTGGCAGATAGGTAGATTCCTCACGTGACAAACAACGGCGTTTCCGACGACGCGGGTGACACAGCGTTCGATCCTGCTGCTCATGCGCTATCGATGGTGGGTCACCACTATCGAGTGGACGATTTCTACGAGATCAGCCGCGAAAAGGTCCGTGAATATGCCCGCGCGGTGCAGGACTACCACCCGGCGCATCACGACGAAGAGGCCGCGAAAGGCCTCGGCTACGACGGCCTGCTCGCGCCGGTGACGTTCATCTCGCTGGTCGGCATTCTTGCGCAGGCGCGGATGTTCAAGGAGATCGTGACCGGCTACGACCCGAGTCAGATCATGCAGACCGACCAGGTGCTGGAGTTCCACAAGCCGATCAAGGTCGGCGATCGCCTCGTGTGCGACGTCTACCTCGACTCGTTCCGGCAGATGGGTGGTGGCGACATCATCGTCACCAAGAACGTTGTCACAGATCAGAACGACGATCTGGTTCAGGTCACGTACACCACGCTGGTCGCACGCAGCGGCGGCAAGGTCGACGAGAACATCGCCCACGCAGTCAAGGATGTGATCATGCATGGCGCTACGACGGTTTGACGACGTCACGGTCGGCGAGGTTTTGCCAGAGCGCGTCGTTCGGCTGACTCGTGGCGACCTTGTCAACTACGCGGGTGTTTCCGGCGATCCCAACCCGATCCACTGGAGCGACGAAGTCGCGAAGCTTGCTGGACTCCACGATGTGGTCGCCCACGGCATGCTCACCATGGGCCTCGGTGGCGGGTTCGTCACCTCCTGGGTCGGCGATCCCGGTGCGGTCAAGCAGTACAGCGTGAGGTTCACGAGTCCCGTTTTCGTCGAGTCGCACAAGGCGGCTGAGGTCGAGTTCACCGGCAAGGTGAAGTCGGTCGACGACGACACGAAGACCGCAGTGATCGCCATCGTTGCGAAGTTCGAAGGCAAGCGAATCTTCGGTCGAGCCACCGCGACTGTTCAGCTCGCCTGACCAGGCGGGCGGCAGTGGTACCGGCGATTTCGGTCCTGCGCGGACCGTGACGTACACTGAGATTTCTGGGTTTACTCAGCGCTGCGCGCTGCCCTGCGGTGCTGGTCTGGCCGCCGAGGGTGGCGCGCATCGTATGTAAACCCGGAGTGGTCGGACAGTTCGTTTGTTCGACCAGAGGGGCGTAGCTCAACTGGCAGAGCAGCGGTCTCCAAAACCGCAGGTTGCAGGTTCAAGTCCTGTCGCCCCTGCCCACGATGTCAGCGACGGAGAGGATCGACGGTGAGCGACGAGCGCGACACGCGCGACGGCGGCGAGAGCGAGGGTTCGACCTCCGAAGCCGGCCTGAATGCGGCTGACGCGACCGACGAGGCCGACGCCTCCGCTGTTCGGCCGAGTGGTAAACGTTCGTCTCGCCGCTCGCGGGCGAGCAGCGAAGTTGCGACCGACACGAAGGTAGCGAGCGTCAGGGGTTCTACTCGAACTGCGACGAAAGCTGCCTCGCGGAGCGAGAAGCCGAAGGAGAATCCCTTCAAGGCGTTGCGTCGGTTCCTGCGCGAGGTAATCGCCGAGCTTCGCAAGGTGATCTGGCCGAACCGTAAGCAGATGATCACCTACACGAGCGTTGTTCTGGTGTTTGTGGTCTTCATGGTCGCTTTCATCAGCGGTTTGGACCTGGCGTTCATCAAGGGCGTCAGCTGGCTATTCGGCTAGCGCCCGCGCGTAAGCGCACCAGATGTACGTGACGAACTAAGGAAGCGAGTGCCAAGTGAGCACCCCGGAGAACGGCACAGCCCAGCGGGTCGCCGATGAGGCCTCGGCCGAAGAGCATGTGATTGATGAGGCCTCGGCCGAAGAGCATGTGATTGATGAGGCCTCGGCCGAAGAGCATGTGATTGATGAGGCCTCGGCCGAAGAGCATGTGATTGATGAGGCCTCGGCCGAAGAG
>JBBSKP010000107.1:0-16597 GCA_038256175.1 Mycobacteriales bacterium | reverse complement strand
GAAGGCAACAGCTGCGACAAACTGTGGATCCATCGAAAACTCTGTTCTGGCCATCCCTGATCATCACAAGAACGAACCGGTCAGTGTCCACGATGTCCTGAGACATCAATTGCACGCGATGTCCTGAACAAACACACCCGGGCCGGTTGGGGTAAAACGCGCACGGGCGCGAAGCGCTCATCGGTCGACGAGAGTTGTCTCGAACGAGTAGCGCGAGGCACGGTAGAGATGGCTGCCGAACTCGACGACGTGACCGGAATCGTCGAAAGCCGTGCGGTTCATGGTCAAAAGCGGTGCACGCAACTTCTCATCGAGCAGTTTCGCTTCCTCACGGTCCGCTGCCTTCGCGCCGATCCGTTGGCGCGCAAGGCGAATGTGGACGCCGCGAGTGCGCAACGACTGGTAGAGCCCGAATCTCTCGAGTTCTTCACGACTCGGCGCCAGCGCCACGGGCAGGTGATTGGTCATCAAGGCGAGGGGTTCACCGTTGGTGCTGCGCAGCCGCCGGATGATCACCACCTCTTGGTCGCCTGCCAGATTCAGTTCTCGCGCAATGTCTTCGGTGGCAATACCGACGGTGTAGTCGAGGACCTTCGTGGTGGGTACCTGCCCAGCCCGAGTCAGATCGTCGAAGAGGCTCGTCAGCTCTACCGGGCGGTGCACCGGGCTCTGCACGACCTGGGTGCCGACGCCACGCTTGCGTACGAGCATCCCCTTGTCGACGAGCTCCTGAATCGCCCTGCGCGTCGTTGGGCGCGAGAGATTCAACCGTTTGGCCAGAGCGAGTTCGTTCTCGAAGCGGTCGCCAGGACGCAGCTCACCCCCGAGAATCGCGCCTTCGAATGCCTGCGCCAGCTGGAAGTACAGCGGCACCGGGCTCGATCGATCGAGCTCGACGGCAAGCGGTGCACTCACACTTCGCTCCGTTCATCGGGGCAACCACCTCTTGCGATCACCCGGACTGCAGTGTAGGCGAACACTAACATCATCTTGACCTTAAGTTCGAATGTCAGGACAAACTATTGACATCCGCGGGTGCGTTGGAGCACAGTTTCCCTCAGTGATCGACGCGCACTGGCCACAATGGGCCTCAACTTCCTGGGAGTCACTCTTGACCACCGCAGCGAATCAAGGATTCGACCTACTCGCCATCGGGCGATGTGGCGTCGACATCTATCCGCTCCAGACCGGCGCCGGCCTCGAGGACGTAACCACTTTCGGCAAGTACCTGGGCGGAAGTGCCGCAAACGTCACGGTCGCCGCAGCCCGACTCGGCCGGCGCAGCGCTCTCATCTCCGGAGTCGGCAACGACCCGTTCGGCAATTTCGTCCGCCGGGAGATCGCCGATCTCGGCGTCGACAACCGCTACATCCTCACAAACGACGAATACCCGACACCGGTCACGTTCTGCGAGATCTTCCCACCGGACAACTTCCCGCTGTACTTCTACCGCCGACCGAGCGCCCCCGACCTGCAGATTCGACCCGAGGACATCGACCTCGACGCAGTCCGCAACGCCTCGCTCTATTGGTCGACCGTTACGGGGCTCACCGAAGAGCCGAGCCGCAGTGCGCATTTCGCAGCATGGGAGGCACGCGGGCGCGCCAGGTTCACCGTGCTCGATCTCGACTACCGGCCGATGTTCTGGTCGTCACCTGCTGACGCGACGACGGTAGTGCACGAGGCGCTGCAGCACGTCAGCGTTGCCGTCGGCAATCGCGAGGAGTGCGAAATCGCTGTGGGAGAGACTAATCCGCACAAAGCCGCCGACGCACTCCTGGACCTCGGCATCGAACTCGCGATAGTCAAACAAGGCCCACACGGAGTACTCGGAAAGACCAAGGACGAGTCGATTACGGTCCCGCCCAACGTCGTCGACGTCGTGAATGGGCTTGGCGCAGGCGACAGCTTCGGCGGCAGCCTGTGTCACGGACTACTCGCCGGCTGGCCACTCGAGAAGACGCTGCGCTACGCCAATGCCGCTGGCGCCATCGTCGCAGGCCGACTCGAATGCTCCACCGCCATGCCGACTTCCGACGAAGTCGCTGCGCTCGCCGAAAAGACCGCATCGGAGGCAGTCAATGTCTGATTCGAAGACTGCGCTGTGCAACAGCTACGCCGAGGTAACCGACGTCCGCGCGACAGATCCACAAGCGATCGAGCGTGCCTGGAACCAACGGACTCAACGACCGACGGTGCGCGGCGACGGACGGCTGATGATCGTCGCCGCCGACCATCCGGCACGCGGCGCACTCTCCGTCGGCGACCGGCCGACTGCCATGAACAGCCGCACCGACCTGCTCGACCGGCTTCGCGAGGCACTGAACAATCCCGGTGTGGACGGCGTCCTTGCGACCGCTGACATCCTCGACGACTTGGTGCTCCTTGGTGCCCTGGAGGACAAGGTGATCATCTCGTCGATGAACCGCGGCGGGCTCGCAGGTTCCCGGTTCGAACTCGACGACCGCATGACGGCTCACACCGCGGCCGGCACTGCGAAGGCGGGAATGAACGGCGGCAAGATGTTGTGCCGCATCGACTTCGACGATCCTGGCACCGTTTCTACCCTGGCGGCCTGCGCACACGCTGTCGACGAACTTGCCGCCGCAGGGCTGATCGCCATGCTCGAACCTTTCATCTCGCGTCGCGAAGAGGGGCGCGTTCACAACGACCTGAGTCCAGACGCGGTGATCAAGTCGATCCATATCAGCCAGGGACTCGGATCGACATCGGCCTACACGTGGATGAAACTGCCTGTTGTCGAGGAGATGGACCGCGTGATGGAAGCGACCACACTGCCTACCTTGCTACTCGGTGGCGATCCCGCCGACGCCGACGAGGCCTTTGCCAGTTGGGAGAAGGCGCTGGATCTGCCGTCGGTACGCGGGCTCATCGTCGGTCGTACGCTGCTCTACCCCACCGACGACGACGTTTCTGCCGCAGTGCAGACGGCCGTATCGATGGTTCGGTGACGCGAATGGCCAAGTACCACTTGCCAGCTGGGTCCGCGAGCGACGACAAGTTCGCTCTTGCGGTCACACCGCTCAGCGCGGGGTGGACCGAATCGAGCCTGTGGATTCTCGAGCTGGGTCCCGGCGATACTGCCGATCTCGCTTCCGGGCCCGACGAGATCATGGTCGTACCGCTGTCGGGCTCCGCCTCGGTATCGCACGCCGATACGACGTACACGCTGGTCGGGCGAGCGTCCGTTCTTCACGGGCCAAGCGACTTCGCCTACGTCGGAAAGGATTCGGCCTATACGATCGCCAGCGAGAACGGCGGACGGTTCGCGCTGTGCGGCGCAAGGGCCGGAAAACAGTTGCCGTTCCGCTATGTCGCCGCGGGCGAGGTCGCGGTGGAACTGCGCGGATCGGGCAACTGCAGCCGTGAAGTCCGCAACTTCGGCACAGCGGACGAGTTCGACGCAGATTCGCTGATCGCCTGTGAGGTAATCACTCCCGGCGGGAACTGGTCCTCCTACCCGAGCCACAAACACGACGAGAACAGCGAGAACGAATCGGCCCTCGAAGAGATCTACTACTTCGAGATCGCCGAAGGTCCCTCCGGTAAAGCCGGTTTCGGCTACCACCGCGTCTACGGCACGCCTGATCGACCGATCGACGTGCTCGCCGAGGTCCGCACCGGAGACGTCGTCCTCGTGCCACACGGCTACCACGGCCCGTCGGTCGCGGCTCCCGGTTACGACATGTACTACCTCAACGTCATGGCAGGTCCCGGCGCCGAGCGCGCCTGGAAGATCGTCGACGACCCAGCACATGCCTGGGTTCGCGACAGCTGGACCGACCAGGATGTCGACCCCCGTCTGCCACTTCGACCAGCGACGCCAGGAGACTAACCGTGGCACCAACCAATGACACCAACCGAATCGTCAACAGCGAGCCAACCATTCGGCTCACTGTCGCGCAGGCCGTTGTCAGGTTTCTTTCCGTGCAGTACACCGAGCGTGACGACGAACGTCAGAAGCTCTTCGCCGGCTGCTTCGGGATCTTCGGCCACGGCAACGTCGCGGGCCTCGGCCAGGCGCTGCTGCAAGCCGAACTCGAGGACGCTCGTGTCGGTGGCGATGCTGCACTCCCCTACGTTCTCGGCCGCAACGAACAAGCGATGGTTCATACAGCGGTCGCCTATGCGCGGATGAAAGATCGCCTCCAAACCTGGGCTGTATCACCAAGCGTCGGACCGGGATCGACGAACATGATCACCGGCGCCGCCCTTGCGACGATCAACAGGCTGCCTGTCCTGCTGTTGCCCGCAGACACCTTCGCGACCCGCGTCAGTGCCCCCGTGCTGCAGGAGTTGGAAAGACCGGACAGCGGCGACGTGACCGTCAACGACACGTTCCGACCTGTCTCGCGTTACTTCGACCGCGTCTGGCGGCCCGAGCAGCTTCCGGCAGCCCTCCTCGGCGCGATGCGGGTTCTCACCGACCCGGTCGAGACCGGCGCGGTCACGGTCGCCATCCCCCAGGATGTACAAGCCGAGGCCCACGATTGGCCGGAATCGCTTTTCGCCGAGCGTGTCTGGCACGTCGCACGGCCACTGCCGGAACGCGCTGCCCTGCGCCGGGCTGCGGACGTCATCCGCTCTGCCGAGCAACCGCTCATCGTCGCCGGCGGCGGCGTCGTCTATTCGCAGGCCACGGAATCCTTGGCACGGTTCGCAGGGCGGACCGGTATTCCTGTCAGCCAGAGCCAAGCAGGGAAAGGCTCCTTGCCGTATGACCACCCGCAGTCCGTCGGCGCTGTCGGCTCCACAGGCACGACGGCCGCTAACACGCTGGCAACCGACGCGGATGTGGTGATCGGAATCGGTACGCGATACAGCGATTTCACCAGCGCATCTCGCACCGCGTTCACCAATCCTGACGTCCGTTTCGTCAACATCAATGTCGCGTCGCTCGATTCGGTGAAGCAGGGCGGCGTCAGCCTGGTCGCGGACGCCCGCGAAGCACTCGACGCTCTCGACACAGAACTGCACGACTACCAGGTCGCCGACGAGTACCGGCAGCGAGCGACAGGGCTCGCAGCGGAGTGGGACCGCACGGTCACAGCTGCCTACCGCACCACCGATCCCACTGCGGCGCTCAATCAGAGCCAGGTGATCGGGCTCGTCAACACCTTGTCCGATCCACGCGACGTCGTGGTGTGCGCTGCCGGATCGATGCCCGGAGACCTGCACAAGCTCTGGCGGACCAGGGATTCCAAGGGTTACCACGTCGAGTACGGGTACTCCTGCATGGGCTACGAGGTGGCTGGCGGACTCGGCGTCGCCATGGCCTGCCCCGATCGCGATGTGTTCGTCATGGTCGGTGACGGCTCGTATCTGATGATGGCGACCGAGCTCGTCACCGCCGTGCAAGAGGGCCTGAAAGTGATCGTCGTGCTCGTTCAGAATCATGGCTTCGCGTCCATCGGCTCGCTCTCGGAATCGCTTGGCTCCCAGCGTTTCGGCACGCAGTATCGTTACCGCTCGGCGGATGGCCGTCTCGACGGCGACCTGCTTCCGGTCGACCTCGCGGCCAACGCGGCAAGCCTCGGTGCGGACGTCATTCGGGTGAACACCGCCGCGGAATTCGCCGATGCGATCAAGGTCGCCAAGGCAAGCGAACGGACGACGGTTCTGCACGTCGAGACCGATCCGCTCATCGGCGCCCCCGACAGCGAATCATGGTGGGACGTACCGGTATCGGAGACCTCCGAACTCGACTCGACCAAGAAGGCCCGCGCAACTTACGAGTCGTGGAAGCGCGTCCAGCGCCCGTATCTGCGTCCGTCCGAATACTGAACACCCACGAGCGTTGTGAAAGGCAGACTGCCATGAGCGTCATCCGTGTTGGATCAGCACCCGACTCCTGGGGTGTGTGGTTTCCGGCGGATCCGCAACAGACCCCGTACGGCCGATTCCTCGACGAGGTGTCGTCCTCCGGGTACGAGTGGATTGAACTGGGGCCCTTCGGATATTTGCCGACCGACCCACAACGGTTACAGGACGAACTAGACGCACACGGCCTTCGACTTTCGGCCGGAACCGTCTTCGAGCATCTCCATCAGCCCGACTCCTGGAATGCCGTGTGGGACCAGGTGAAAGACGTCGCAGCACTGACTGCGGCAGTGGGCGGCAAGCACGTCGTCGTCATCCCCGAGATGTGGCGCGACCCGGCAACGGGCGCGGTCCTCGAAGACCGCCAACTCACACCGGAACAATGGGCGAAAAAGACCACCGACGTCGACAGCCTCGGTAAAGCCATGCTCGATGAGTACGGAGTTGCGCTGCAATATCACCCGCACGCCGACAGCCATGTGGGCCTCCAGGACGAGGTCTACCGTTTCCTGGAAAGCACCGATCCGCAGTACGTCAATCTCTGCCTCGACACCGGGCATATCAGCTATTGCGGCGGCGACAATCTCGCGATCATCCAGAAGTATCCTGACCGAATCGGCTACCTCCACCTCAAGCAGGTCGACCCCGCCGTCGTGGCGAAGGTTGACTCCGAAGACCTGCCGTTCGGCGAGGCCGTCAAGCTGGGCGCCATGATCGAACCGCCGCTTGGCATTCCGGAACTGCCTCCGCTGTTGCAGGCAATCGAGAAGCTGGACACAGATGTGTTCGCGATCGTCGAGCAGGACCTCTACCCATGCGACATAGAGACGCCGCTTCCGATTGCGCAACGCACCCGAAAGTACTTGTCTTCCTGCGGAATCCCGTCGGTCCGCTTCAACTGACCACGATAGGAGCGAAGACACAATGGTTTCGAACAACGAAGACATCCGCATCGCCGTACTCGGAGTCGGTTTGATGGGTGCCGATCACGTCACCCGCATCACCGAAAAGGTCAGCGGAGCAAGGGTAACCGTCATCAACGACTATTTCGGCGACAAAGCGAGGGAGATCGCTGCGGCCGTACCGGGCGCGCGGGTTGTCGATAACGCACTGGACGCGATTGCTGCCGATGATGTCGACGCGGTCGTCATCGCGACGCCAGGACCAACGCACCACGAACAAGTTCTCGCCTGCATCGAGCACGGTAAGCCCGTGATGTGCGAGAAGCCGCTCACAACCGACGCCACAACGTCGCTCGACATCGTCAAGGCCGAGGCAGCATCCGGCAAGAGACTGATCCAGGTCGGCTTCATGCGCCGCTTCGACCACGAGTACGAGCAGCTCAAGGCACTCATCGACAGCGGTGACCTCGGTCAGCCTCTGATCGTTCATTGTGTGCATCGCAATCCTGCCGTTCCGCCCGGATTCAACAGCGACATGGTGGTCAAGGACTCTGTGGTGCACGAGGCCGACGTCGCACGGTTCCTCCTCGACGAGGAGATCGTCGCAGTGACGATCATGAAGCCGACTCCCAATCGTTTTGCACCCGAGGGGCTTCAAGACCCGCAGATTGTCGTGTTCGAGACCGAGAGTGGACGACTAGTGGACGCTGAGGTGTTCGTCACCACCGGCGTGGCATACGAGGTGCGCACCGAAGTTGTCGGCGAACTCGGTAGCGCGATGATCGGCCTCGACGTCGGTCTTGTCCGGACGTCCAAGCCCGGAACACGAGGCGGAGCCATAACTCCCGGCTTCCGGGAACGATTCGGTCAGGCGTATGACTCCGAGATCCAACGTTGGGTTGCCGCGGTCAGGCGCGGCTCCGTCACCGGTGACTACGTCGACGGGCCCGGGGCATGGGACGGCTATGCCGCAGCTGCGGTCTGTGCCGCCGGTGTCGAGGCGTTGCACACGGGCAACCGCGTCGAGGTCTACATGGTGCCGCGCTCGTCGATCACCACCGTCAGCCTGTCGGGAGCCGCGACATGAAGATCGCGCTCGACCCGACGCCGTTTCACCACACGCATGAGCTACTCGAATTCCCGCAATTGGTAGCCGATCTGGGCTATGAGTATTTGCAGCTGACGCCCCACAGAGATTTCATCCCGTTCTTCAATCATCCCAAGGCCGATGACGATCTCGTGCAGAAGTTTCGCAAGGCATGCGCTACTGCCGGTGTCGGCATCGCCTCTGTGCTGCCTGTACTGCGCTGGTCCGGGCCGGACGAAGACGCTCGCGAAGCAGCAGTGCGCTACTGGAAACGTGCCATCCAAATCACCGTCGACCTCGGCGTGAATGTGATGAACGCCGAGTTCAGCGGCCGCCCTGAGAAGGCGGAGGAATCCGAGCGAGCGTTCTACCGCTCGATGGAAGAACTGGTTCCGATCATCGAACGCGAGGGTATCGACGTTCGAATCGATCCGCACCCAGACGATTTCGTCGAAGACGGCCTCGCTGCCATCCGAATGATCCGCGGGATCAACTCCAAGAACTTCGGGCTTGTGTACGTCGCATGCCACACATTTCATATGGGCGGCGCGATGCTCGACGTCATGCGGGCAGCCGGCGACATGCTGCGCCTCGTGCATGTCGCCGACACGATGGACCACCATCGTTCACACGGCCTGCGCTACATCACCAATCCACCGGGCAGTGCCGCCAGGGTGCACCAGCATCTGAAGATCGGCGACGGCGACGTCGACTGGGATGAATTCTTCGCCGGATTGGCCGAACTCGGGTTCTACGACAGCGATGACACCGTGATGGTGTCCAGCGTCTTCGCGGAGGACGAGAACGCCAAAGAAGTCGCGCGCTACCAACTGCAGACCATGAAGGACTACGTCGCGAAGACGCGGTAACCCCCAGAACAGGAATTACTATGAACATCAATACCATTCCGGGCTCGACCCTGCCCAAAACAGGATCCTCCGCTGTGCGGAACGTTCAACACTGGTCAGACGGAAAGACATTCACTGGCACCAGCACCGCGACCGCTCCCGTCACCAATCCCGCCACAGGCGAGACGACCGGCGCGGTGGCGTTGGCCGGCGTCGACGATGCCAGACATGTCATCGACGCCGCAGCAGCGGCATTTCCGGCATGGCGCGACACGTCACTGGCAAAGCGCGTCCAGATTCTGTTCAAATTTCGCGAATTGCTCAACGAACGTAAACCTGAGATGGCCGCGCTCATCACGGCCGAGCACGGCAAGGTCCTTTCCGATGCGCTCGGCGAGATCAGCCGCGGCCAAGAAGTGGTCGAATTCGCTTGCGGCATAGCGCACCTCCTCAAGGGCGGCATGACCGAGAATGCGTCGACCAACGTCGACGTCTCCTCCATCCGCCAGCCTCTCGGTCCGGTCGGCATCATCGCGCCGTTCAACTTTCCCGCGATGGTCCCGATGTGGTTCTTCCCCATCGCCATCGCCGCCGGAAATACCGTCGTCCTGAAACCGAGCGAGAAGGACCCTTCTGCCTCGATTTGGATGGCGGAGCTGTGGGCAGAAGCCGGGCTACCGGCCGGCGTCTTCAATGTTCTGCAGGGCGACAAAACAGCCGTCGACGAGTTGCTGACAAACCCCAAGATCAAGTCGATCTCGTTCGTCGGCTCGACCCCGATCGCCCAGTACGTTTACTCCACCGGCACCGCACACGGCAAACGCGTCCAGGCACTCGGCGGCGCGAAGAACCACATGGTTGTGCTACCCGACGCCGATCTGAACCTCGCGGCCGATGCCGCAGTCAATGCCGGATTCGGTTCTGCGGGTGAACGTTGCATGGCGATCAGCGCCCTCGTCGCGGTGGGAAATATTGCCGACGAGCTCGTTGCCAAGATCGCCGAACGGGCCCACACAATCAAGACCGGCGATGGAACCTGCGACGCCGACATGGGGCCGTTGGTCACCGCGGCGCACCGGGACCGTGTGGCGTCCTACGTCGACGCTGGCGAAAGAGACGGCGCCACCATCGTTCTCGACGGACGAGGGGTCGAGCCCGATGGTGGCGCCAATCTGGTCAATGGATTCTGGTTGGGCCCCACCTTGATCGACAACGTAGTACCCGAGATGAGCGTCTACACAGACGAAATCTTCGGCCCAGTCCTGTCCGTGATTCGGGTGGACACCTACGACGAAGCGCTGTCGCTGATCAACGCCAACCAATACGGCAACGGCACCGCGATCTTCACCAATGACGGCGGTGCTGCCAGGCGATTCCAGAACGAGGTCGAGGTAGGCATGATCGGCATCAACGTCCCGATCCCGGTTCCGATGGCCTACTACAGCTTCGGCGGCTGGAAGAGCTCACTGTTCGGCGACACCCATGCGCACGGCCTCGAAGGTGTGCACTTCTTCACCCGCGGCAAGGTCGTCACGACGCGTTGGCTCGATCCCAGCCATGGCGGCCTCGAACTGGGCTTCCCGCAAAACGTCTAACCGATGCCGGAGGGGTGCATACCTTCGCCAACATACGAGCGACAAATCGGGGCCTGTGCGTCGCTTCGCAGACCGCTTCCACGCCGGAGCCGCGTGTCGCGCGGCATGCCGGGGTTCGAAGTGCGCAAACCCGCTGTGCAGTGCCCTATGGCCTGTGTAGTCGGAAAAGCTTGGGACAGCCAGAAAGTCGCTCGTATGTTGGCGAGAGCGTGTCTAGCTCGAGCGCAAGGTCTGCAAGGCAGCGTTGTGGAGGGCACGCCCGTAGCCGGCGCCGTAGCCAGCGGCATGCACCGCCAGCGGGTGGAGTTGGTGCAACGGGATCCTGCCCTGCCACCCGTCGCGCAAGCGGTGGTGCCGCTGATACCCGCCGATCACCTCGTCGAGGAAGGGACAGCCGAACAGGTCGAGCATCGCAAGGTCGGTTTCACGATGTCCGCCGTGCGCCGCCGGATCGATGAGGCGCGTTAGGTCATCAGTCCAGAACACGTTGCCGTTCCATAGGTCCCCGTGGATCCGAGACGGTTGCTCGTGACGCTTCCGGCGTCTACCGCTATCCGGACAAACGGCAATACCCGCTCGGCGGCATAGAACTCACCCCACCGATCGTATGGGTGCTACTCATCGGATGGCTGCCGATGAAGATCTTACCTTCGAAACCAGCTGGCGGACAGCCGAATCCAGCGCTGCCGACGCCCGCGTCGTGCATGACCGCGAGCGCGCCGCCGTATATGTGCGCCGCCTCCGCCGTCGGACGCCCTGCCCGCAGCCGCTCGACGTCGATATGCGTTGAATCCACGTCGAGAACCGCCACGACGGGTGCGTCGGCATCGCCGAGCCATCGCAATCCAGCTGCCTCTGCGAGATAGAAGTCCGGATGTACGCCCGCGCGCGACTTCGAAAATACGTCCGCCGCCACAGGCCCACGATAGAGCTGGCTAGAGTTTGAGTGTGGCGAATATTCGACAACAGATCATTTCCGAGCTGGGCGTCGCGCCCACGGTCGTGCCGAAGGACGAGGTCCGCAGGCGAGTCGCCTTTCTCAAGGACTACCTGCAATCGACACCTGCCAAGGGCTTCGTCCTCGGCGTCAGCGGTGGGCAGGACAGCACCTTGACCGGACGACTGTGCCAGCTCGCCGCGCAGGAACTGCGCGCGGAGGGGCATGCAGCGGAGTTCGTGGCCGTGCGACTCCCCTATGGCGTCCAGGCTGACGAAGCAGACGCGCAGACCGCGCTCCGGTTCATCGAGCCCGACCGTTCGGTGACTGTGAACGTCAAGCCGAGCGCGGATGCGGTCGCCACTGAAGCCGCCGAAGCACTCGCAAATGGGGACCTGCGCGACTTCGTCCGCGGCAACATCAAAGCCCGCGAACGCATGGTCCTGCAATACGCGCTCGCTGGTCAGCTCGGATATCTCGTCGTCGGTACAGATCACGCCGCAGAAGCGGTGACCGGATTCTTCACCAAGTACGGCGACGGCGGCGTCGATCTCACTCCACTCACCGGGCTGACCAAGCGGCAGGGCGCGGCACTGCTACAAGAACTCGGCGCCCCACCGAGCGTGTGGTCGAAGGTGCCAACCGCCGATCTCGAGGATGACCGCCCCGCGCTACCCGACGAGGAAGCACTCGGCATGACATACAGCGAGATCGATGACTATCTCGAGGGCAAGACCGTCACCGATGAGGTCGCAGCGCGGGTCGAGTCGATCTTCCTCAACACCCGCCACAAGCGTGCGGTACCGGTTACACCGTTCGACGACTGGTGGCGCTGACGCCTATCCGCCGGCAAATGGGGGCAAGACGTCGACACTCGAGCCCAGCGGGTGCGAGTCGGCTCGCGTCAGTTCCTCGGCGATGAGATACGCCGATACCGCCACGATGCGCTCCATCGACGGCCCGTATTTGGCGATGAGGGCGGCCTTGAGATCGCCGATTGTTGCCGCAGCGGGCAAGTCGAGCGTCTCCTTGGCGCACCCTGTCGCGTCAGCGACGGCGGCGAAGTAGCGGACCTCAACCACCGATCGCGCCCATGCTGCGCTCCGGTGGCGTGAACCCTTCGGCGTTGATGCCGTGACCGGCCCATTTGTTCCACATTGCGCCGCGCCACAAGGTCGCCAATTCATCGTCGTTCGCACCCGACCGCAGCGCCGCGCGCAAATCGAACTCCTGATCGCTGAAGAGGCACGACCTAATCATTCCGTCGGCGGTCAGTCGTGTCCGATCGCAGTCGCCGCAGAATGACCTGGTGACCGAGGCGATGATCCCCACCGTTCCCGGGCCCCCATCGACCAGCCATTCCTCCGCCGGCGACGACGGATCCGCGCGACCGACCTCGCGGAGTTCGAATCTCTCGCCGAGCACATCGAGCAACTGTTCGGCAGTCACCATGTTGTTCCGGGCCCATTCATGGTCTGCGTCGAGCGGCATTTCCTCGATAAACCGCAGCTCACACCCCTCGTCGATGCACCAGCTGAGTAGGTCGGCGGCACCGGCCAACGTTTGTTGCATGAGCACGGCGTTGACCTTGATCGGAGCCAGTCCCGCCTTATGCGCTGCGCGGATGCCGGCCATGACCGAGGGCAGCCGGTCACGACGCGTGAGAGCGGCGAACTCGGCCCTATCGACAGAATCGAGCGAGATGTTCACCCGCTTCAATCCCGCTCGGACCAAACCTGACGCGCGGTGTTCCAACCCGACAGCGTTGGTGGTCATCGAAAGCGGGACGTCGGGCAGCCGCTGCGTACAACCGGCGATGATTTCCTCGAGATCGCGGCGCATCATCGGCTCGCCGCCCGTGAACCGCACCTCCTCGACGCCCAGCATTCGAACCGAAAGATCGACGAGGCGCACGATTTCCGCAGCGGACAAGAGTTCGTCCGCAGGGATCGCGGGAAGTCCCTCTTCAGGCATGCAATATGTGCAGCGCAGTGAGCATTTCTCGGTGATGGAGACGCGCAGATCTTTCGCGACACGGCCGAAGCGATCGAGTAGATAGGGCACATCGGGGCGCCCCTCCAGCGATGGATGTGCGCTCCCACGCACGGCGGGAATTCCCACCTCAACCATCGTCATTGTTCCAGTATGCCGCCATACGGCCTTAGTCGATGTCTGGGCCCTGACGCTGCCCGCCACCACGGAGATAGCCTTTTCCCATGACGCATCGATCGGTTGCCGAGCATGTGAGCCACATCACCAACCTCCTGCAACCGCTCGAGAGCCTGCCAGCACAGAAGATCGCCCTCGGTGACGCTCTCGGTCGGCTCCTCGCCGAAGACATCCTTTCGCCCGTTGACCTGCCGGTATTCCGGAATTCACAGATGGACGGTTACGCCCTGGATGCCGCGTCGATGGCAACCGTTCCGGTCACTCTGCCTGTCCGCCACACGATCGCGGCGGGCGATTCGGGAGCTGAGCCGCATGTCCCGGGCACGGCCGTCAAGATCATGACGGGCGCACCAATACCTGCTGGCGCGGACAGCGTGGTTCCCGTCGAAGACACCGACACGATGGACGGCCGGGTCACGATTCTTCGATCCCGCTCGGTTGGCGAATTCGTCCGCGAGGCCGGCAGTGACATCCCGTCCGGCGCGCTCGTTCTCTCGGCGGGAGTCTTGCTCGCCCCACGGCACATCGCTGTCCTGGCCGCTGTTGGACTCCGAACAGTCATGGTTCGTCGTCGTCCACGGGTTGCGGTCATCACGACGGGCACCGAATTGGTCGAGGCCGGAAGCGTTCTCGGTCCAGGGCAGATCTACGACTCGAACGGCATCGCGCTCGCCACAGTCGCAAAGGCCAACGGAGCCGAGATTGTCTCGATCGCCCGCTCGAACGACGATCCCGCCAAATTCCGCCTATTGCTCACCGCCGCAACCGATGCCGCCGACCTCGTCCTGACCTCCGGTGGAGTCTCGATGGGTGATTTCGAAGTCGTCAAAGAGGTCCTCGAGCCACTTGGCGGCGAATTCGGTCACGTCGCAATGCAACCCGGTGGACCACAGGGCACAGCAGTGATCAACGGGACACCGGTGCTGAACTTTCCCGGTAATCCGGTGAGCACCATGGTCTCGTTCGAAGTGTTCGCGCGACCGCTCCTTCGCCGCGCTGCTGGTCTGCCCGCCGTCGTCACCGAGGAGTTACCCCTTGGCCAAGCAATCACCTCGGTGCCCAACAAACGACAGTTCCTGCGCGGCCGCCGCACCGGCGGAGCGGTGGAACTCGTCGCAGGACCGGGGTCGCATCTAGTCGCTGCCATGGCATGGGCCGACGTGCTGATCGACGTCCCCGCCGACGTCAGGTCGCTGCCTGCTGGATCGAATGTGCGAGTCTTGGAGCTATGAGCGAACTGTCGCACCTCGACGGCGAGGGCCGCGCCCGCATGGTCGACGTCAGCGCGAAGACCGACACTGCCCGCACTGCCGTCGCTGCGGGTGAGTTGCAGACCACGGCAGCGGTCGTCGCGCTGGTACGTGCGGACGACATGCCGAAGGCCGACGTGCTGTCCACCGCACGCATCGCGGGAATCAGCGGAGCGAAGAAGACTTCCGAACTGATCCCCCTGTGCCATCCGCTCGCCTTGTCGTCGGTCCAGGTGTCGTTCGGCTTCACGGAAACGACGATCACCATCGAGGCAGTCGCAAAAACCAAGGGGCCGACGGGCGTCGAGATGGAAGCGCTTACCGCCGTCGCTGTTGCGGGTTTGACCCTGCACGACATGGTGAAGGCCGTCGACCCTGCCGCAACATTGAACGGCGTGCGGCTGCTCACCAAAGACGGTGGCAAGCGCGGCCATTGGCAACGGGACGCACATGTGGCGCCCATCGAATCTGCGGGTCCGCGTTCGGCAGTCGTCCTTGTCGCATCGACGGGTGGAGCACGTGGCACCCGAGCAGACACAACCGGACCGCACATCGTCGAATGGCTTACCACCCAAGGCTTCACGGTTCGAGGACCGCTTGTCTACGCCGACGCCGAAATATCGGCCGGTTTGCACGACGCGCTGGCTGGCGCACCCGCGCTCGTCATCAGCACAGGCGGAACAGGCGCCTCCCCGACCGACGCGACCCCGGAAGCCACACTGGCAGTACTCGATCGGGAGCTGCCAGGAATAGCGGAGGCTATCCGGCAACGCGGGACAACCAAGTTTCCGCTCGCCTCGCTCAGCCGGGGTGTTGCCGGACTTGCGGGAACAACTGTTGTGGTGAATCTTCCCGGGTCACCGGGTGGAGTCAAGGACGGACTCGCCGTGCTCGAACCCTTACTTGGACATCTGCTGGATCAAGTTGCGGGCGGCGGCGCCCATGACGGGGCGAGCGCAGCGACGGGGGAATCATGACTGAACTCGTTGCCCGTATTTCCTCCGAACCCCTCGATCCAGCGGTTGTGGATCGTGCCGTAGTCGGTCCGGAACAGGGCGCTGTGGTCATCTTTACCGGCGTCGTACGCAATCATGATGCTGGCCAAGAGGTTTCACTGCTGGAGTACCAAGCCCATCCGGATGCCGAGCGATTCTTGCGCACCTGCTGTGAAGAAGTCTCAGCCGCTCGCGGCGTCCCCGTCGCGGCGATCCATCGTGTCGGCGAGTTGGCCGTCGGTGATCTTGCGCTCGTCGCCGCCGTCGCATCGGCTCATCGCGCCGAGGCGTTTGCCGCATGCGCCGAACTCGTCGAACGGATAAAGCACGAGGTGCCGATCTGGAAGCGCCAGCATTTCGCCGGCGGTGTCACCGAATGGGTTGGACTGTGAACGGCGGCGCGCCGACTCCGGTGATGCGGTAGTTGCCCCACGGATCCTCTTCCGCAAGGGCGGCAGGCGTTTCCGGCCCGTCGCCGATCGTGAGGACCAACGGCGAGCCGTTCGGTTTCTTGAAGCCCACGACGTCGCCGACGACCCGGCCGTACCAGTGATAGACGCCATCCAATGGTTCGAAATGTCCGTTGAGATGGACCTGCACGGATTCGCTTCGGTCACCAGCCGACAGCACGGCGCTACCGCTGAACTCCGTATCGTGTTCGCGCTCATCGAGATTGCTCAGTTCGAACGCGGCGGCATCCGGACGTCGCAAGGCGCGTCGGCGCGATCCGGGCCATGTCACCCCGTGTCGTTCCCGACGGAACCGACGGTTGAATTCGCGCTGAGTTCCGCCACGCAGTTCGATTCGAGTCCCGTCCTGCGCCTGCATCATCGCTAAGCACGCCGCGATGTAGCCAACCGATTTCGAATCCTCCAGCAGAAAGAGATTCGGGAAACCGGCGACCATGACTCCGAGGTAAGGCTCCATCCCGTCGCGGCACGCATCGTGAATCGTCAGACCCCTACGGCCGACG
>JBBSKP010000106.1:0-16692 GCA_038256175.1 Mycobacteriales bacterium | reverse complement strand
GAACTCGGCTTAACCCCTCGCCATATCGACGAATCGTGACAGATGTAGTTGGTGCGCAACGGTAATGGTGGCGGTAGGACCGTTGCGGTGCTTGCCGAGAATCAGGTCGGCTTCACCGCCACGTGGATCATCACGCTCGAAAGCGTCGGGGCGGTGCAGCAGAATAACCATGTCGGCGTCCTGCTCGAGCGAGTTATGAACTGATATACCGTTCGCAACGAAATTGTTTGTGCCGGGCACGGTTCCGTCGTAAACGTCTTGCTCGCCGAGGGGGGTGATCTCGACGATTTTGTCCCAGAACACGTCATTGGTGGCAAGCATCTCGATCTCGGCATCATCGAGCACCGCTGCTACTCGGGCAAGTCGCGATCGGCTGGGCGAGTGCTTCCACATCGTCGAACCGCAGAACCGTGAACCCATCGCCGCTGAGAACTCACGATGCGTCATGTGCTTGGTCGCCAGCAGGTCCCGGACGTTCGACCACACGGCCTTGGGCACCGTATCGACGTTCGTGTTGCGAACCAGCGGCGCAAGCTCGGCCAGGGCCGATTCCGCTGCAACCCCGCGGGCACCGTGCACGCCTACGTCGCGAAGAAAGGTGGTCTGATTCTCGGAACCGTCGATCGTCAGGTGCCAACAATCGCGATAGCCACTCTTGAGGACTCGTTTGATCCGTCCATGGACCCCGAGGCGTAGAAGCAGTTGTGCAACGTCATCGACAAGCCGGCGGCTCGTCGACGCGTAGTACACGCGCGCCTGGCGACCGTTGGTATCCCACCGCACCGACCCGTCAGTGGCCCAGAGATGCCGCAAGAAAAGCGCAACCTGATCGTTCGGCGCCGAAAACACCTCTTGCGGAACGAACCTCTCGTAGCTCCGCAGACCGAACAATCCCAGCTCATCGAGCCAGGCCGCGATCGGATTTCGCTTGCCGTGCGTGAGGTGCCCCGGGGCGCGCAAGCGCAATGTTGTGCATCGAGCGGCTGGATAGTCGTCGCGGACCGCGGTGACGCCGAAGTGGGTCGCAGCCGTTGTTACTGCGGCGAGGTTCTCCTCATCGACGCTCGCGTAGCGAATCGGCTGCCGCTTTACACAGGAACCGTCGCCGATCATGTGGGCGAGAAGGATCACCTCAGCATCTGGAAGCCTTTGTGTTTCAAACGGTTCCGGAGCAATCCGCGGCGTGGCGAGGCGATCGCCGACGCTGAGTTTCTCGAGCGGAATCCAACCGTCGATGGTCATGAACGGATGGCTCCCGGTTGCCTCGACCTGCCGCCCAGAGGCGAGACGCAGTCGGAAGACCTCCTTGCGCCCACTCGGAAATACTCTCGTCATCGGCCGCGCAACCACCCGCATGCGGTCATCGAGGGACCACACCAACGGCTGCTCTCCGCTTGCGAGCAGTTCGCCGAGAGTGGATTCCCCGCCGGTGTCGGCCCGCGAAACACGTGTACTCGCAGTGAGGCAGCCCGATTCGCGAAGGTCAGACACCATGGGGCGCTTGTCAGTTCGCTGTTCCGGACCACGGTTCAGCTGACTGATTGCGACCACGGGAACCTCGAGCTCCTTGGCCATCAGCTTCAGGCTTCGCGAGAATTCCGACACTTCCTGCTGCCGGGATTCGACCTTCTTGCCGGACGACATCAGCTGAAGGTAGTCCACCACAATGAGTTTCAGGTCGTGCCGCTGCTTGAGCCGCCTTGCCTTTGCGCGGATCTCCATCATCGTGAGGTTCGGTGAATCGTCGACAAACAGTGGCGCTTCGCTGATCTCGCTCATACGTCGAGCCAGCTTTGTCCAGTCGTCGTCGCTCATCTTGCCGGAGCGCATGTCGCCGAGCTTGATCTTCGATTCGGCTGACAACAGACGCATGACGATCTCGGTACGGCTCATTTCCAGGGAGAAAATGACGCTCGCCATACCGTGCTTGACGGAGCATGAACGCATGAAGTCCAAACCCAGCGTGGAGTTATGCGTCGGGACCATCGATCTACCGGCAAGGTACAGGTGCTCGGCGTTGTCTACCTCGACGCAGCGCACGGGGACACTGTCGATCTTGCGGACATCGGTGATGTAGCGCGACCTCGACCGAGCCGTACTGGAGCTGGCGCGACGCTGCTTGTGTAGCAGGGCCTTTCGGTGCAGTCCGAACACCTCGTCGTCGGTTGCAAATGTAAGCGTGAAGGCAGTCGACGACTTCTCTGAACGTCCGTGTACTGGCTTGGTGCTCAACTGGCAGCGGTAACCAAGGCTGACGATCAGCTCTTCGGCATCACGAACAAGCCTCTCGCTCGTGACGCTGAATTGCGCTGAGCCGCCATTGGTTACGGTGCCATCAGTGTCCAGTAGGCCGGCGAGGACCGCCCGTCGTTGGGTTTCCGAACCTCGCAAATACTCGACCGGGATGTGCTTGTCGCCGAGCACGCCGATCGTGTCGAGGTGCCCGTCCGAAACGATGCCCTCGCCCTCGATTCGAGCGATGATCTCGAGGTCTCCGCTGGTGATCGTGCCGTCGCCCAACCAAGCGCCGAGCGTGTAGGCGGGGACAAGAAGGTCGCGCTCGGGTAGCTGCAGGGGCTCCGCGTTCACCACGGAGTGGTTCAGGAGGGTGTCGGCAGTATTGCATCGTAGGGTGTTTGCGATGTCGGCCGTTGTGCGGACCGCGGCGAAGGTGTGCTGATTCCTATGACGGTTGTAGCCAGTGACCGCTTGCTTTGCGGAGCGCCGGGAGGCTCGCGTATCCGTCAACCACTGATGCTGCTCGTCGGCGATGATGACGGTGCCGTCGGAGAACTCGACCTCGTAGCAAGGGCGGTCCAGCATGACGTCGGTCGCAGCAACGACTCTCGTCGGCCGGCCATGCGCGTCGATCAGCTCGTCGCCGACGGCAACCGTGCCCATCGTCGTCCAGCCGGTCGGGGTCGGCAGCGGTGTGTCGAGCGCGAGCGCCTTACCGACACCAGGCCGGGCCGCCACGATAATCATCTGACCTGGGTGAAGGCCGTTCGTCACCTCGTCGAGCTCGACGAATCCGGTGGGTACACCGAGCGAGATGCCGCCTCTGCTGGCGATGGAGTCGATCTCGTCCATCGTCGGCTGCAGCAGCTCTTCGAGTGCGACGAAGTCCTCTGCCGTACGGCGTTCGGTGACCTCGTAGATCTCCGCCTGTGCACGGTCGACAACTTCGGCGACGTCTTGACCGTCAGCGCCCGCGTAGCCGTACTGCACGATGCGGGTGCCCGCTTGTACGAGGCGGCGAAGAATGGCCTTCTCCGCGACGATCTCGGCGTAGTAACCGGCGTTCGCCGCCGTGGGTACGGTCTGCGTCAGGGTGATCAGGTACGACGGTCCACCGATCCGGCGCAGCTCGCCGCGGCGGTCCAACTCGGCGGACACGGTGACCGGATCTGCAGGCTCGCCGCGCGCGTAGAGATCGAGGACGGCGTCGTAGACGTTCTGGTGCGCGGGGCGATAGAAATCGCCAGGGCGCAGTCGTTCGATGACATCGGCGATCGCGTCCTTGCTGAGCAGCATTCCGCCGAGCACAGATTGCTCTGCTGCCATGTCCTGGGGTGGTTGGCGACCGAAGTCCTCGCCAGTGGGGGACGACTCAGAAGGGCCGGAATAGTCCGGACGACCACGATCGTCTACAACCGCCACGCGCGATCAACCGCCTCTCCGCCAATGGGAATGCTCGTGCCGAACCCTGGATCAGTTCTCTCGAACAATAGTTCTACTTCAACCGTCCGACATGGGCCCTGGCAACTGCGCCAGAACGTGCTGCGGAGACACCGGGATGACACTAGGGACCTAAACCGGCGGGTTCAAATCAGCCTGTGGACGCAGTTGGGGATCGCTTGGGGAAAGCCGTGGACAGCTTTGTGCACCGCCTGTGTACAACCTGAGGATAAACACTGATGACACTCGCATCGACGCTGCTAGGACCATGGTTTTACGCCAAAACCCCTGTGTATGGATGTGCTCGCGGCGTGTCGCTAAAGTTGCAGGCTCGGGCGTGTTGGGTAAACGGCATATTAACTTCGATATGAGCTTCGCCACAGGACACGTGGTTTGTCTATTTTGCGGCAAGAAACCAACAGAGGAAGTAGAGTCCGGCACCGCCGTGGCTAAATCGCGCCCGCAAATTCACCGCGAACTCATGCTGAAACGCCAAGTGGCCCCGCGAGCCGAAGCTCGCGAGGCCACTGTGGAGTGCTTGAACTAGCTGCCTACAACGTTCAGTTCGAACTTTGCAGTCACGTCCGGGTGCAGGTTGACCACGACACCGTGCGTACCGGTGGACTTGATGTGCGACTTCGGCAGGGTGATGCTGCGCTTGTCGACGATCGGTCCGCCAGCGGCCTTGAGAGCTCCGGCAACATCGGCCTGAGTGACCGAACCGAAGAGCTTGCCGGAACCGCCGGCGGTCTTGACCGCCAACTTGACCGACTCGAGTCCTTCGATGGCCTGCTTGAGCTCGTTGGCGTGGTCGAGGCCACGAACCTGGCGTGCCTCCTGGGCGCGACGGATTCCCTCGACCTGCTTCTCGGCGCCACGGGTGGCGACGATGGCAAGGCCACGCGGAAGCAGGAAGTTACGGCCGTAGCCGTCCTTCACTTCCACGGTGTCGCCGGGAACGCCGAGGTTGTCCACATCAGCAGTAAGTATCAGCTTCATGTTTCGTCCTTCCTCAGCGTCCCGCGGTTGCGTACGGCAATAGCGCAACCTCGCGTGAGTTCTTGACAGCAATTGCAATGTCGCGCTGGTGCTGGACGCAGTTACCAGTGACACGACGCGCGCGGATCTTGCCGCGGTCGCTGACGTACTTACGCAGCAACGTCGTGTCCTTGTAATTGATCTGCATGTTCTTTTCCTTGCAGAACGTGCAGGCCTTCTTCTTCAGCACCTTTTCGCGCGCTGGCGCCTTAGGCATGGTCTTTCTCCAAACTTTCGGTATTCGTTCGATCCGACGATCTAGTGGGAAGGATCAGAACGGTGGTTCGTCGTCCGCAGCCTTGGAGCCACCGAAGGAGCCGGATGCCTGTGGGGCGCTGCCCCACGGATCCTCTCCGCCGGAACTCTGGTTGGCAGCGGGACGCCCGCCGCTGGATCCGCCGGAGGCGGAAGAACCGCCACCGGCGCCGGAAGAACCGAAGCCGCCCCCGCCGCCGCCACGGCTGGCCTTGTTGACCTTTGCCGTCGCGTACTTCAGGGATGGGCCGATCTCGTCGACCTCCAGCTCCACAACAGTGCGCTTTTCACCTTCCCGAGTCTCGTACGAGCGCTGCTTGAGCCGCCCGCTCACGATCACTCGCGAACCGCGAGTAAGACTCTCGGCCACGTTCTCCGCTGCCTCACGCCAAATGTTGCAGCGCATGAACAGTGCATCGCCGTCTTTCCATTCATTGGAATTACGGTCGAAGACACGGGGCGTTGACGCGACCGTAAAGTTCGCTACCGCAGCACCCGCGGGTGTGAATCGAAGCTCGGGATCAGCCGTCAAGTTTCCGATGACGGTGATGATGGTGTCGCCTGCCATGTGGTTCCTCCTGCGTTGTATGGAGTCCTGTTGCGCTAGAGCCTAGGGGTTGGCACCGACTTGCATCGGAGCCTTCCCGCGCAGACAGAAATCACTTCTCGTGGCGCAGGACCTTGGTCCGCAAGACCGATTCGTTCAGGCCGAGCTGGCGGTCGAGTTCGCTGACCGTTGCAGGCTCTGCACTGATGTCGATCACTGCGTAGATACCCTCGGTGTGCTTGAGGATTTCGTAGGCAAGACGGCGCTTGCCCCAGACATCGACCTTGTCGACCTTGCCGCCATCTTGGCGAACAACGTTGAGGAAGGTATCGAGCGATGGGGCGACGGTGCGCTCGTCCAAGTTCGGATCGAGAATGACCATCAATTCGTAATGACGCATAAGACCACATCACCTCCTATGGACTGTGAACGGTCACGGACGTTCCGTGACAGGAGGGTCGTTGCGTCAGCAACCTTTGCAGGGTACACGATCGGCCCCTGACCAGCGAAATCGTCGATGGTGCCGACGACGCGCGCACGTATCCGACTCTTGGCCGGTTCGGCCGCCTAGGCTGGGCGGTATGCGCACGGGTGCTGCCACCAGCAGGAAGACGATCGCGATAATCGTCCTGCTTTGCGCTCTTACTCTCGCTTTCGGCTACCTCAACAAGGCCCGTTGCGCTGGAGCGCCGTTCGATCAGAACGGCCGAAGCTTGATCTTCGACCAGATCAAGGACAGCGACGTCTGCTATTCCGACATCCAGTTCCTGTGGCTCGGCCGCGACATCAACAACCACGTCTTTCCCTATGTCGACGGCGGGATCACCGTCGACGGCGCCCTGACCGGCGGCACCGTCGAATACCCCGTCCTCAGCGGAGCGCTGATGTGGCTCGGCGCTGTGGGTGCGGACAACGATGCCGAATTCCTCCTGAACTCCGCGTTGCTGCTCGCGCCGTTCGCGCTCCTGACGGCGTGGATGCTCGGGAGAATGGCGGGTCGTGCCGCGCTGCTGTGGTCGATCGGCCCACCGCTGGTTTTGTACGCGTTCCACAACTGGGAGTTGCCGGTCGTGCTCACTGCCGTCGGCGCGGTATTCGTGATGACAAGCTTCCCTCGAATACCTTTGCGGCGCCGCGCATTCGGTGCCGCTGTCCTACTCGGGATCGGGTTCTGCCTAAAGCTGTATCCGGGACTGTTCGTCATCCCGCTGATGGCGTACGTCCTGACCGGCGGACTCGGTGGCCGTGAGCTGCCGGCAACCGTGAAGGGGCGCTTCGACGTTCGCGGCGCGATTGCGGTCGGCCTCGCTGCCACCGGCACAGCGATCGCGATCAATTTGCCGTTCGCTATCGCCGGCTACGACGGCTGGCGTGCCTCCTTCACCTTCCAGCAGCAACGCCAGGCCGATATCACCACCAACTCGATCTGGTACTGGGGACTACGCCCGATGTTCGGCCCCGACCCGGCGAGCGACGAATCGTTCCAGCACGTGGTGAGCATCGCGTCGCCGCTGCTCGTGTTCGCCTGTTTCGCCCTCGCGGTCTGGCTGGGTTGGAAGCGGTTTGCTGCGGTCGGCACCTATCCGTGGGTAGCGGTGAGCGCGTCGATGCTGTGCGGTTTCCTGCTGTTCCACAAGGTGCATTCGCCGCAGTACACGCTGTGGCTGATTCCATTCCTCGTCCTGCTAGCCGTGCCGTGGCCCGCTGTTGCGTCCTACCTGGTCGCCGACGTCGCGGTCGGTGTCGGAGTCTTTTTGTACTTCAGCTCGCTTGCGACGGGCAGTTCGATCGAATGGAACGAGAACGTCGTCCAGTTCGGGGTCTGGGGTCGGGCGCTGTTGCTTGTTGTCCTCTTCTTCGCGTTTCTCCGTGCCAGTCCGCGCTGGTCCGAAGCCGATCCGATACCCACTCCGAGCGCCGAGCAGGGAGTACTCGAGGCGGCCCTACGCTGAGTCGGCCTTCGTCATTCCGCGCTTCGCGGCAATCGCGCCACCGAGCCCGGCCACGCCGATCGTGACCAAGGCGCCGAGGATCAGCGCGGACGGCTCACCGGGTTCGAGAACGTGCAATTGGGTTCCGACCGTGACGGCGGCGATCGGCACGCCGAGCTGCGACGCCGCGACCGCCCCGAGCGGCAACGGTTGGCCGAACAGTCGCATCGCGAGATGAACGATCACGGCGCCTGCTCCCAGTGCGACACCGAGCCAGATGAACGACGGGTGGTCGACCAGGTCCCGCAGGTTGATCTTGGCGCCGAGCCAGACGAAGAACAGCGGTCCGAGAAAACCGTCGTTGACCGCGAAGAGTTGTCTGGCGACACGCCTCGGCTCGCCGACCCCTGCCACCGCAAGCCCGAACGAGAAGCCCGCCAACATGATCGAGACATGAGTGCTGGTCGCCAGTGCCGCGAGCGCGAACAATACGGCCAGGCTGACTCGTAGCTCGAGCGCGAACTTGCGGTCCTCGGACACCTTGTGGACACGGTGTCGGAGTCCCGAGTGCTCGATGTAGCGCAGCCCGAAGAACAGTCCGGCCGCGCAGATCGACACCACCACTGCGCCGATCGCCGCGCGACCGGCATTCGCGGTGTCGATCACCAGCGGAAGCGCGACGATGCACGCCGTATCCGCAATCGCGACTTGCGCCGTCATCTCGAGTACCGACGTGCCGCGCAGTCCGAGTGAGTCGATGATCGGCAGCACAAGCGCAGCCGAGGACGACGCCATCAGTACCGCGTAGATCGCGCCATGCCCGGTGTCGAAGATCTGCGCGAGCACGACACCGAGGAGTGCCGCCAAGACTCCGACGATCACCGCCCGCAGCGCCCCCTTGCCCAGCGCCGAACGGACCGAGGGATCACGCACGGGGACATGCGTTCCGGCGACGAACATCGTCAGCGCAAAGCCGATGTCGGCGAGGAAGGTGAAGGTCGACTCGGACGCGTCGAGGATGGCGAAACCGGTTGCGCCGAAGATGATCCCGGCTATCAACTCGCCGAGCACGATCGGCACGTGCCACCCTTGCCGAACGGCGAGGAGGGGACCGGCCATGCCGATCACCGCGATCAACGCCAGTGTAGAAAAGGTCACTTGGACGCGATCTTTGCTGGAATGTCGGTGTTCTCTTCCAGGTGGTGGCTTGCGCAGACTCGGTGGTATCCGTCCGCAATCTGAAGCGCCGCACCAGTATTGAGGTCACCGCGTACCAGCAGGATCGGTGAAAGCGCCTTTCCCTTCTCGACCTTGTCCAGATCGGCACGCACATGCGGATTGTCTGGCGGGAGCAAATCGAGGCGGGCAGCGCGCAGGATGTCCTTCGCCTTCTTGTGCACCACGGGTGCGGCCTGCAGCGCCGCGACCAGATCGGCGACTTCCTCCGGACCGGCCAGCAACGCCAGATAGTCGGCCGCGGCAGGGTAATCGTGATCGTCAGGCTCGTCTTTCCACTTCACGCCGGACATGCGATCTCCTTGTTGTTGGCGCCCCGAAACCAGCGATCGCAGCGTCTCGGTCCAGACTCGGCGTCCGTTGTCCACCTTGCCAGAGAATGCGACTTGCCAAGCGCAGGTTGTCGGGGTCACCTAGCCATGGTCGGGTGACGCCAGTCGCCGACTCCTGTGGTGAACGCAAAACTGGCGAAGATCGGTGAGACGATCTTCGCCAGTTTGCAGCCTTCATCGACAACGGGCGGCAACTCCAGCCGCCGGACTGCGCTTCGGTGGTAATTGCCCCCGCTTATCAGCGCCGAGCTCTAGCTGGGGCAGTGGACGGTGTAATCCCATCTCGTATCGATGCCACCGATGACGCGGACCAACACCGTCGAAGCACTCCCCGCCGGAAGATTGACCATAACCGAACCCGTTCCCTGGCCTGGTGCGTTGTTGTCGCCTACAAAGCCGGTGTCGTAGACCAAAGCTCCTTCGTAAAACACCTGGATATCGTCCGGAACGCTGTAGGTCTCGTAGGATAGAACGAATGATGCAGGACCGCTTCTACCCAATCGATGCGTTGTGTTTGTGACGCCGTCGTTGCCGGATTGAGTCGATTGGTTGCACTGTTGTATCGGTCCCGACGGGCCATTCGGCTGGCTGCTACCGAGGCCAAGGCCGAGGATGCTGCTGCCGAGGTCGAGGACGCTACTACCGCCGTTGATGACGCCACCGAGGCAGCCTCCGACGTTAGCAATGCAACCCTCGACGATGCCGACGCCGCCGTCGATGATGCCGCTACCGGTGCTGCTTCCGGTTCCAGGTGCAGCTGATGCGGCGCCGGGAAGTGCGAACGCGGCCGCTGCGGCCATCGTCGCGACGGCTGCCACCTTGCGAACACCGCGATGCCGAACTCTAGATCTGCTCATATGTGTTCCTCTACAGCTCGTAGGTGGGGTGTTCCCGGACAGGACACTGCCAGGGGGACAACACCGCTGTATATCCGTTGTTCGAACGACGCCAGCGCTTGCAGGACTGTTCTCGCTTCGGGGCATGGCGAGTGCGACTCGGCGGCGTCAGAGGAAGAAGCGCTGAAGCAACTGCGGAGTAGAGGCATCTGGCCGGCGCAGACCCGTCAGCGCTGAAGGCACGTGCATCACAGCGCGGAAGCCGGGCCACGAGGTCGTCGATCCGCAGAATCTCGAGTCCGCGGGTGGCTACTCCAGGTCGAATGCAGCTTGAATTGCTTGGGCCAGCGCAGCTTCCTGCGTAGGAAACAGATAGCCGATCTGCCGGCGGAGTGCGGTGGTGGGGATGGTGACGATGTTGTCGCAGCTGACGACGCATTCGCGGTCGAGGCCGTTGGCGGGTCCTACTGAAATTTCGGTGGAAAGCCCGCGAATGGTGCTGGTGATCGGCGCGACCGTGACCCTGCTCAGGTGCGGGCGAACCAGCTCGCGAGTGAGGACCAGCACCGGGCGCACCTTGTCGAGGTGGGCGGTATGTATAGGTCTCATCAGTCGAGGTCAACCGCGAGTCCAGCGGCAAACGCTGCCAGAGAATCCATTTCGGGGTCGGCACGTAGTCGCGCGAGAATGTCGGCGTCGCGTGCCGCGATTTGGATTCGAATCTCTCGTTTGAGTGCCCGCAGGACCACCGCAGCGCGGCTCGGTGCGTTGTGATCGCTGACCTCGCCGTCGATGAATGCAACGATCTCGTCGGGAAGGCGGACGGCGATCTGGGTACTCATACCATAACGATACCAAAGTGGTATGAGCCTGAACTGTGCCACGCAGTGCTGTGTGTGGGCAGGCGCATCTTGGCGCCGTTCCGGTGGGCGGGGCCATCGTCCACCAGGGGTGGATCTTCAACCCTGCACATCCTGACAATGGCCAGCAGCCCGCTTCAGAGACTAATTCATTGAATGAATCTGCTGCCCGATGTGAGGCATGAAGTGGGATGGTATGCCACTGTTGGACGATTACGTGTTCAATACTCGAATGAGCGTTACAGACAAACCCCGGCGCATCGGCTACGTCGAGGATCATCAGACGTCTGCTCTCGGCCTCGCCGTCATGCTGCAGGACCTTCCGGATCTCGACCTGGTCGCGGTCGCATCGTCGGTTCCTGAACTTCTTTCGCAAACAACGCAACTCGATCTGGCCATTCTCGATCTTCGCCTGCGCGACGGCACTACACCCCGCGTGAATGTGGAGTTGTTGCGTGACAACGGAATCGAATCCTTGGTGTACACCGCCGGAGAGGATCGCTATCTCGTTCGCGCCGCAGCCCGCGCAGGGGTGCTCGGCGTTGTTCTGAAAACTGCGTCGGTCGAGGCGACCGTCGCGGCAATCCGCTGCGCCGCAGCCGGGGAGCAGGTCGTCACTATGGATTGGGCTGCCGCCATCGACGGTGATCCGGCACTGTCCGACGTCGGTCTCACGCCCCGGCAACGGGAGGTTCTCGCGCTGTACGCATCCGGCGAGAAGGCATCGACCGTTGCGCGCAGGACCGGCCTTGCCGAACAGACAGTGAACGACTACCTGGGCCGCATTCGTAAGCGCTATGCCGAAGCGGGCAGGCCGGCGCCGACAAAGACCGATCTCTACAAGCGAGCGCTGGAGGACGGATGGTTGCCACTTCCCCAGGCGCCGTCGTAGATCTGAAGGCGAACCCGAGCGCCGAAGATCGGCTGACTCGCGCCGCCACGAGGTTCGTTGCGTCGGGAGTGCTGTTCTACGCCGTCTTTCTTGCGCCAGGCATTCTCGGCGAAGCCGACATGGTGCCGATCTGGTGGACGGCTATTTTCACAGTTGCGCTGTTCGGAACCGCAATTGCCTTGCTTGTAGCGGCTTCTCGCGGAACTCTGGACACGATCAGTCGCCTGATCACCGGGTTTGCGATCGCGTACTTCGTCGCAGAAGTGACATGGCTGCTGACCTGGACAGGGGAGACGGTCTCCAACCTCAAGACGCCCTGGATCAGTTCCTTCCCGGCTCTCGCGAGTCTCGCGGCGGCGATCGTGTGGCGGCCGTGGAAGGTGTTCGCCTATCTGGTCGCACTCGCGGTGGTGAGTCAGCTCATCAGCTATTCCGCGCGCCTGGATCATGGAAACAATCCGTTGTCGTTGGAAATTCTGTTCGCGGTGATGTTCTTCTCCATTTTCACCGCGGCATGTATGGCCGTGGTTCGGACGGGGAAAGTGCTCGACGAAACCGCCGCTGCCGCGAGGACCCAGGCGTCGTCGGCAGCGGCGACCGAGGCGCGTGCGGCGGAGCGCAGTCGATTCGACGCACTAATCCATGACGGAGTGTTGGCGACGTTTCTCAGCGGTTCGAGGACTGCGAACAGTGACGCGCTGTCGAACCAGGCCCGGGTGACGCTGGACCAGCTCGACCGGCTTCGCTCCGGTGCCGCGGTCAGCGCCAACGTCGATGCGGATGCGCTTGTCGCGCGGTTGCGTGCATCGATCGCGGATGTCGACGATGATGCGCGCCTTGTCATTACGCGAAAGGCCAGCGCTGAGTCGCTCTCGGTCCCGGCCGAGGTCGGGCGCGCGCTCGGTGCCGGAATTGTCGAGGCGGTGCGCAACGTGAATAGGCACGCCAGCACGCCGGGCTCGGTCGCGACGTGCGAAGTTCATGTGGCCCTCGCGTCCGGATCGGTGCGGGTCGACGTCATCGACAACGGTGTCGGATTCGACCCGGCGGCAGTCCCCGCGCACCGTCTCGGTCTGCAGGTCAGCATTCGAGCACGGTTCGATCAACTGCCGGGCGGATGGTCTTCGATCGACTCGGCGGTCGGTAGAGGTACCCGGATCTCGATCGGATGGACGCAGCCGTGACGCGGAACATCGGCCACGTCGACAACGTTCGGGACCTGCTCGGCATGCGCAGTGGCGCCGCGTGGGTGATCGTCGCGCTGTACTCGGTATCGAACATCGCGATGGCGATCGTGAACTACCAAGGAGTGCGTCATACAGGGATCGTCACGGCGGCCGCCGTCGTCATGTCCGTTGCGGCAGTGAGCTTGTGCCTGTGCCCCGGAGATCCATTGCCTATCCGCTTTGCGTTTCCGATCGCTGCGGCTGGGCCTCTTTGTATGGCAGTCGTTTTGACCCAACTGCCGGTTCCGGTGTACAACGCCGAACAACTGTGGCCGGTTGCCGCCACGATAGCGATACTCACATTCCTCTGCGTCCGAGGGGCGACGATGTGGGCGTGGTTCGGGACGTCTGCGCTGCTCGGAATTATTGTCTACTGGGCGGTGGTCACCGGCCAGGGCGTGGCATTCGGCCTCGGCTGCGCACTGATCAATCTGGCGCCGATGTTGATGGCGACCTTCTTCGCGTACACCGTGCGGCCGACCGCGCAGTCGATTCTGCGACTGAGGGAGAAAGCGAACTTGCGTGCGGGCGAGGAAGCGGCCACGGCGGCGGTGCTCGACGAACGCGATGCCCAGCTGGACCGCTTGGACGCGCTGGCGCGGCCACTTCTCGAGTTGATCGCAAGCGGCGAGCACCTGACTCCGATCGAACAGGAGCAGTGCGCTCTGCTGGAGGCTCAGCTACGTGACCGACTGCGCGCGGGCCTGATCGTGGACGATTCGGTTGCCGCGGCGGCACGCGGGGCGCGCGGCCGCGGGGTATCTGTCGCATTGCTCGACGACGGCGGGCTCGACGCGTGCTCACCCGAGATTCGACAAGCCGTCCGCACCGCAGTCGGAAGCGCGCTCGAGTTCGCCCGCTCGGGCAGTGTGGCGGCGCGAGTGCTACCGCCGGGCCGCGAAAATCTCGCGACAGTTCTTGTGAGCGAAGGTGACACGGACTACCGTCTCGAAGTCGCTATTACTGGTGAGGTGCGGTCCGACCTCGTCGGTCTTATTCGTAGTTGAAGCAATTCTTGCCCATAGTTCTATGGGCAAGAAAGTCCGGCTACTGCTCCGTCTCCTTCCCCGATACGTTTTGTGAGCAGGTAGAACTCGGGCCTGCGGCACCTACATCGGGAGACATCGTGAATACACTGACCAGCGCAAGTCATATCGCGCACGGGCACACCTTGCACGCACGACGTCCGCTCAACCTCGCCGCCGGGCAGGTGGATCGAATGAACCTGCCAGTTCCGAATTTGTCTGCGCGCGAACGTGAAGTCCTGCGGCTCTGGTTGTTGTGTGACTCGAAGGTCGAAGTCGGCCGCCAGATGTACCTCGCGATCGGCACGGTGAACACTCACCTCACCCGGATCCGCGCCAAATACGCGGCGGTGGGACGGCCAGCTCAGACCAAAGCCGCTCTCGTCGCACGCGCACTGCAGGACGGGATATTGCGGCTGGATGAGCTGTAATAGTCGGGTCTGCTCGATGGACTCACCTGGCACCTAGGCTCCCATTCGCTGCACATATGGCCCGAATTCGGCTAGCCAGCGCAAGGAATGGGAGCTCAGGTGCCGAGGCCCGGCTAGTTTGTGGGCCGGTGGGTAGACGTGCTGGGTTCAGGCGCGGACACAAAGTCCGTCGAGTAGGAGCTCAGCGACAAAGCGCGCGTTGTCGTCTGGAGTCTCGGTGCGCCGGGTGAAGCAGCGCAAGAACAGAATGTTGGTCATCGTCGCCGCGACCTCGACGGGCGGTTGAGTGGATACGAAGATCTTCTTTCGCTGGCCTTGTTCGAGAACGGGGGCTATCAATGACGGGAAGTTCAGTTCAGTTCCTGTTTTATCGCGATCGTGCTCTCGACAACGCCGTAGGTGTCATGGGCTACGGCGGCGATCAGCGCATCCAAGAATTCGGGCTTGTCGGCAGCCAATTGGGCGCACCGAATCAGGTGGCGCTCGACAACCTCGACTTCGCCCCGGCCGAGAGCCAGGTCATCTTGGACGCTTTGCTCGAGACTGAGGAACCTGCGCTTCATCGCGCCAACAATGACGTGAGGTTTCGTCGGGAACAGCCGCTTTACCGTTGGCAGTGGAACACCAGATCTTGTGGCGATCATTTCGAGTGTTGTCAGAAAATAGCCCGGCCTGCCGAATTCTTCTCGTGCAGCTTCGATCACAGCTTCGCGTGGATTATCGGGTAGATCGTCCGAACTTGACAGCTGGAACGACGACATAATTGCCGCCGCCAGTTTGGTCGCGACATCGTCGATGTGTTCGTGCCGCTGCTGCTCGTCGATCGCGCTTGCCAGGAACGCAAGTATTACTTCGGCGAACAGCCAGTCAGGAACGGCGTCGTTGTCGGCGCACCACCGAATTGCGAAACCCTCCGCGATCGCCGAGAGGGCAACTGCCACATATTTGACGGTCAATGGGGCGCGGAGCGTTGCTCCCCACGACTCGAACAGCGCCCGGTATCTCTCGATCCCCGAAGCGTCGTGGGCTTCGTACAGAGTTCGTAGGCGTCGAGCGGTCCGGGGTCGCGACTGCCCGAATGTCAGCGCTAACCTAGACTTTTCGCGAAAGTCCGCTGGTTTGGGTGTGCGAAAGAGCGAAAGTGCCTGTCCTGCAAGGCATAATGGGACTTCTCTAGGGTTCCACACGCCAGACTGGAAGGCACTTCGCAGGTGAAGAGTATCGCATCGGTTTCCCGGTTGACAGTGTCGCCGGACGGCCATGGTGTCGTGTCGCACGCAGGTATGGGCATGTTGCGGGAGGTCGCCGATCTGACCGGGTTGTCGGCGCAGGTCACCGCCGTGTTGGCCGACACCTACCGAGGACCGTGGATGTATTCCCCGGGCGCGGTGTTCGCAGATCTCGCGGCGGCGGTCGCCGACGGCGCGGACTGTATCGATGGGGTCGGGCAACGCTGTGGTGACCGTGAGCATGCGTTCGGTCCGGCCGCGTCGACGACCACGATGTGGCGGTTGGTCGACGAAAGGATCGACGCCGCCCACCTACCCGGCATCCGTGCCGCCCGCGCCCAGGCCAGAGCAGCAGCGTGGGCCGCCGGTGCGGCACCGGCGACTGGTGAAACCTTGTTCGTCGACCTCGACGCCACGACCACCATCGACCACTCCGACAACAAGGAGAACGCGGCCGCGACCTGGAAGAAGACCTTCGGCTACCACCCACTGCTGGCGTTCCTGGACCGCCCCGCCATCGCCGGCGGCGAGGCACTGGCAGGGCTACTGCGACCTGGGAACTCGGGCAGCAACACCGCCGCCGACCATGTCACCGTGCTCGGATGGGCGATCGACTCGCTGCCGCCCGCGTGGCGCCCCGACCCCGGCACGGTGTTCGACCCGCAGGCCGCGCCCCGGATCGTGGTGCGCTCCGATTCCGCGGGCGCGACCCACACATTCGCCGCGGACTGCCGCACCCGCAGGGTCGGGTTCTCCTTCGGATTCGCCGTCGATCACCGTGTCCGCAACGCCGTCGACATCTTGAACAAGAATAAAAGCTTCTATCCCGCACTCGATTCCGGCGGCGGTATCCGTGACGGTGCCTGGGTCGCCGAAGCCACCGACCTGGTCGACCTGAGCTCCTGGCCCACCGGAACCCGGTTGATCGTACGGACCGAACGACCGCATCGAGCTTGGACTTCTCAGCGCGCAGCTCGCGGACCTCACCCCGGAGCCGAATGGCCTCCTGCTCGGGCGTTTCGCCGGGTACGGGCGGCGGCGCGGGTGTGCCGGGTCTGCGGATCGGGACGCCAGCGTTCTTGAGCCACGCGGACAGGGAGCCGTGCGCGATGCCGAGGTCGGCCGCGATTGCGGCTACGGTCGCGCCGTCGGTGTCGCGGTACAGCTCGACCGCGT
>JBBSKP010000105.1:0-16775 GCA_038256175.1 Mycobacteriales bacterium | reverse complement strand
TCACCGCAGCAGCTCATGGCGGTTTGGAACCACCCTCTGCCGGGCGATCCCGAAGGACCTACCTTCATCTTCGATACAGCTCTGTGACAACAAGTTTCAGCTTCTACACTTCAGCCTCGCTTTCACATCTCAGGACACACGGCGATACCGGCACAACCTTTCCGACGCACTGCCGGTCAACCCGAGACATGTCGAGGGTTGGACCTACGCGAAAGCGGGCGCGGCCGAAAATGCCACCGACCGGATACCGGAACCGGTACTGGGACCGTTGATCACGTGGGCGCTGCGGTTCGTCGACGACTTCTCCACCGACATCCTGGCCGCGACGACAGCACGCCATGAATACCTGAACAGTTTCACCAACGGACGATACGGCCGCAACGACGGGCTCCTCCAGGAGGTGGAGGCATACCTGCACGAGCAGGTGCTCAGCGGACGCCCGCTGCCCGGCATCGACGGTCACCCCAATCTGACGTTCATTTCGATCGAGGTCGGGAGCGGCAGAGACGGCATCTCACGTGACCCACTATTGCGAGCGATGGTCCATGCGGCCGCAACCACCGTGGGAGTCACCGACTACACCTGGCTACCGGTCCCGATCCTCGGGCGTATCGACGGCCGGCCGTGGGCCGACGGCGTCGCGGCGCGTCACCCGACATTGTCGGTCGATCGACTGAGGCTTTTGCTGCAGGCCTCCTGCTACGTCGTGATTGCGTTCCTGTCCGGCATGCGCGACGCCGAGATCAAACACCTTCGACGCGGCTGCCTCACCGTGCACCGTGATCCCGACGGCGTCGCGTACCGGTGGAAGCTGACCAGCCGCGCGTTCAAGGGCGAATCCGATCCCGCCGGCAGCACCGCAACCTGGGTCGTCGGCCAATCCGCGGCACGCGCGGTCGGAGTTCTCGAGACGCTGCAAGCCGACAACGACATGTTGTTCGCTCGGTTGCGCGAGGACCGCACCCCACGCCCTGGCAAGCGCGGTCCGAATCGCGTGCTGACCACCAACTCCACCAACGCACAGATGAACAACTTCATCGACTGGATCAACACCTACTGCACCGAACATCAACGCACGGATGGGATCCCGCTCGTCAATGGGAAGCGCTGGACACTGTCGACGCGGCAGTTCCGCCGCACCCTCGCCTGGTTCATCGCGCGCCGGCCGGGTGGCTCCATTGCCGGGGCAATCCAATACCGGCACCTCAGTATCCAGATGTTCGAGGGCTATGCCGGCACGTCTGATTCCGGATTCCGCGCCGAAGTGGAGGCCGAACAAGCCCTCGCCCGCGGCGAGCATCTCCTCACAATCATCGACGCTCACGACCACGAAAACCTCGCCGGTCCCGCCGCAGGCGAAACGCACCGCCGGCTCGACGGCTTCGCCGAACGAGCACGGTTCACCGGCGCCGTCGTTACCGACCAACACAGACTCAAACGGCTGATGCGCCAACATGATCCGGCCATCTACCCGGGCAAGTACGCCACCTGTGTGTTCAACCCCGACAAAGCACTCTGCCTGCCTCGACACGACGCCGGCGCGAACAGTCGACCTGCCCTTGACTCGTGCCGACCACTCGACTGCGGCAACGCCGCCTTCGAGCCCCACAACATCGCGGCATTGCGCACGGAGCAAGACCGCCTCGACGAGGAACTCGCAGCGGCAATGGAACTGCCGCCGCTGCTGCGGCACCGCCTTGCCGATCGCCGCGACCGAATCGCCGCGTTCCTGCTGACCACCATCACAATGAAGGAGCAAACGTGAACAGTCGCCCCACTGTCGACGACGTCCGCGACACGGTCCACGACCTCACCGAAACGACCGGGAGGGCACCCTCCGTAATCGCCGTCGCCCAACGACTCGGGTTGGCCAACACCACATTCCGCCGCAACTACCCAGAGATCACCACCGAACTGCAACAGCAGCGGCAGCAGAAGACCGTCTCCGACCAGGCCGCAGTAGACCGGTTCACGCAAGTCCGCGACGACAACGTCAAACTCCGAAGCCGCAACCGCGAACTCATCGACCACCTCAATCTGGCCATCGCGAACATCCAGCGACTCACCGTGGAAAACGACGAACTCCGCCGTCAACTCGAAGCCGCAGCGAACGTCACCACGATCCGGCCGACCCGGCCGTGACATCTCACCGCCGAGCAGGTCATACTCGAACTTTCGAGTATCCTCGGCGGTCGAGAACACAGCTTGGCCTGGTCCCGACTCCCTCGCTTTGACGGCTCGTACATGCCGGGGTCGGTTGGTCCGTTCAAGTTCGTTGATCGCGAAATTTGACGTCATCGGGACTGGGGGCTTCACGCTGTTAGGAGTTCCACGATCCCCGACGACGGGGGCGTGCAGATTCGAACTTCCTTTGGCTCGTCAAGGCCTCTGAGGCGCAGTGGCGGTGCGCCAAATGTTCTGGTTATCGCGGAGACCCCGCCGGTCAGTACGGCAGAACTGTGTACCGAGCAATTCCCGAACTCGAGTCAGCCGATGGTGTGGACGACCAGCACGTCGCAGGCGGACTTGCGGGCTACTTCGCCGGGGAGCGATCCGAGCAGGCGGCCGGTGACGGTATTGAGACCACGATTTCCTACCACCAACAGGTCAGCGGACATCTCTTTTACCAGCGACAGCAGTTCGCTGGTCGGTGACCCGATGATGGCCCGCTCGGCGACGTTTCGTGCTCCTGCCGCGGCCGCGCGTTCGTGCGCCTCCCGCAGCATGTGGTAGACGGGTGCACCGCCATGGACTTCCCACCCTTCCTCTTTGAGGAGATCCTCGGCGGCACCGGTCTCCTTCGAGGTGGGTGGGTGGTAGGCGCACGCTAACACCAACTGTGCGTTGGCATCACCGGCTATCGCGCCGGCTCGGTCCACGGCTCGCAAGGACGATTCCGAACCGTCGGTGCCGACGATGATCGTGCGGTAGGCAGACATTGTTCCTCCAAAGATGTAGCTCAGGCGCGTGCGCGACCGGGCCGTCGGCCGCGAATATCGCGCACCCCGTGCCGAGTCCGATGGTGGTGACGCGGCGGAGCCGTTTCGCAGCGGTGACGCTGCAATGTCGTTCGACGTTTCGTGACATCGGGCTCACAACTTCAATACAAGCACTTCTGGTATCGCTTCGCTACTATTGGTATCGTTATGTTCGAAGTTGGGCGGTTACGACCGAGCGGGGTGACCGATGTATGACAGCTCGAGCTGACCTGCCCGCCGACGATCCGCGGCACGGCACGTACGGCGCGTACACAAATCTCGGCTGCCGTTGCCGGCGGTGCCGCGACGCGAACCGGTCTCGGCACAACGAGTACATGGCCCGGGTTCGGGCGCAGGGGCGCATCATCGGTCGCCACGGTCGGCCGCTGGCCTACGAATGCGGCTGCCGTTGCTCACTGTGTCGCTCCGCCGGCAAAGCGAAGAGCCTCGGCAGGAGCCGGCACGGACGGGCGGTGTGACGCTTGTTCAGCGCGGTGACCAGGAGATGGGAAGTGCGGAGTAGCCGCGGATGGGCCCGGACCGCAGTCGGGTTGCGGACTCCAGATCGACGGTCCAGTTCGGCAGCCGGTCGAGTAGTGCGGTGAGGGCGATCCGGGCTTCCATGCGTGCCAGTGCGGCGCCGAGGCAAAAGTGCGCGCCTTTGCCGAAGGCCACCTGATGTTCCGGTCTGCGGTCGATGTCGAAAACGTCGGGATCGGGGAAGGCGCGGTCGTCGCGGTTGGCTGACCCGAAGAGCAGCAGTACCGATTCGCCGCGAGCCATGGTGGTGTCGTGCAGCGTGACGTCGTGGGTCACATTGCGCGAAAGTCCTTGAACCGGTGAGTCGTAGCGGAGCAGTTCCTCGATTGCCGGTCCGATGAGGGTGTGATCGTGGGTCATGCGGTGGCGGCTGTCCGGATGCTCGGCGAGCACGACGGCGGCGTTGCCGAGCAGGTTGGTGGTGGTCTCGTGTCCCGCGACCAGCAGCAACAGGCAGAAGCCGAGCAGTTCCTCATCGGTGAGGTGCGCACCGTCGATGTCGGCGCCCACCAACGCCGAAATCAGATCCTCACGTGGCGCGCGGCGGCGTGCGGTGAGGAAGTCGGCGAAATACGCGTACATGGATGCGGCAGCCGCAAGCCCGGCGCCCATTTCGCCGCGGGTCGGGTTGGACTCGACCAGAGTGGCCGACCATTCCCGGAACTGGAGCCGGTCCTCGCGAGGCACGCCGAGCAGGTCTGCAATTACCATTGCCGGCAGCGGCCCGGCGAAGTCCTTGACGAAGTTCGCGCAGCCTGCCCCCTCGTCGAGGAAGCCGATCAAATCTGCTGCCAGCGTGGCGACACCCTCATTTAGGCTCGCGATACGCCGCGGCGTGAATGCCTTGCTCACCAGCGCGCGCAGTTGATGATGACGCGGAGGGTCCATCATGATCATCATCGGCATGAACGCGTCGACAAGATCGCACCCCGGAGGTGTCGGGAAGACACCTCGCTTCGAGGAGTAACTGCTGTGGTCGAGCAGAGCGCTCTCGACATCGTCGTAGCGACTCAGGACCCAGGTGTTCGTGGTGACGGCGTGATAGACGGGATACGCGTCGCGCAGTAGTCGATATGTCGGATAGGGATCGTCGTGAATTGTCGTATCGAAAGGGTCGTACAGCGTCCGTAGGTCCGACATGGTTCGCCTCCGGCCACGTTGCCGAATGGGGTTTAGACTCTTAGTCTGAACTCGCTGATTAGGAATGGCAATGCGCACTGTTCCGCAACAGATAGCCGCTCGTCTGCCAGCAGCAGCGGAGCTGTTCGCCGCGCGCGGTCTCAACGACACCAAGATCGAGGACGTCGCCGCCGCGACCGGTATCGCCAAGGCCACGCTGTACTACTACTTCGCCGGCAAAGAAGACATCCTGGCGTTTCTGCTGCACGACACCCTGGGCCACGTCGCCGACGAAGTAGCACTTGCGGTGCACGGCGACGGCAGCGGCGCCGACCGCCTCGGGGGGGTCATCAGTGCCCAACTGCGGGTGATGGCTCGCCATCCCGACGCCTGCCGGGCGCTGATCGGCGAACTGGGCCGTGCCGGTCGAATGCCCGCCATCGCGGCCATGATCAACGCCGCCTACCACCGACCCGTCGAGGCCCTGCTGATCGAAGGCGCCGCGGACGGTTCCCTTGTGGAGCAACCCGATGCTCGATCCACCGCGGTCGCCCTCTTCGGCGCCGTCACCGTCAGCGCTCTGACCGCCCTGGTCACCGATGAAGGCCTGGACGAAACCGTCGTGGCCCAAACGATTCACGCGATCGTGCTCGATGGTCTGCGACCTCGTTGAGGCTGGTGCCTCTACGCGATCTACTCTTTCTCGGGTCGGAACGCGATCGGCACCGAAACCAAGAACTGCGCCGCGTCAGTGCGCGGGGTCCCCCGTGACTGCTATCGCGGCAGAATTATCCTGCGTGCGGCGAGGAAGTCGTCGACAAGATGGACGCAGTCGGCGTGGTCGAAGGTGTGGACGCCGGTCAGACGGGCGAACACGATCGGCCCGACCAGTTGCGACAAGGCGAACGTCAGGTCGAAATCGCCGAGTTCGGCGCGGGCTTGGGGACTGTCGAGGATCTGATCGAACGGCCCCCGATACTGCTCGGCGACTCGCGCCCGCAACGCGCCCAGCGATCGTCGCCCCTCGTGCGGCTCGTCGGGACCGCTCTCGGCCGCGGTGGGCCCGAGCGCGAGCCAGGCCAGTGTGGTCAGTTGGATCGGCGCTTCCTCGATCAGCGCGGCCTGCCTGCTCAGCAACTCGATCAATCGCTCGCGCAGCGGCCCGGTCGCAGGCGGGGGTGTGACCTGCGGTAACAGTCGTTCGAAGGTTGCCGCGAGAAGCTGCGTCGAGCTGCTGAAATGCCGGTACAAGGTGGTGCGAGCCACCTTGGACACCTTGGTCACCGCGTCGATGGTGACGGCCTCGATACCGCCGGTGCTGAGCAAACCGGTCGCCGCGTCGAGCAACCGTGCCCGCGAGCGCAGCCGGCGCGGATCGATGTCCTCGTCGGCGGCGGAGGGCCGAGTCTCGGCGGTCATGTCTGTACCCACCCTCGAAGGCTAATCCGAAATCCGAACTGCGAGGTCCATTGCTCTGTCGCCCCCACGTTATTTATGCTACCGATAGTAGCGGAGAGACACCGACGGTATCTCCGCTCTGGAGGCACGATGGATTCGACCGATCCGTCTTCGCCCACGACTATGCGTTTGTCGCGGGCCCAACAATGGACGCTGGTGGTGTCGTGTCTGTCCGTTGCGCTGGTCATCGCGTCGATGGCTGCGCTCTACACCGGCCTCACCGACATCGCGACCGCGACCGGGGCAACACAGGGCCAATTGACGTGGGTTGTCGACGGCTACACCCTCACCCTGGCGTGTCTGGTGCTTCCGGCGGGGGCACTCGGTGACCGCTACGGTCGCCGGGCCGTTCTGATCGCCGGTTTGGTCGTCTTCTCGGCCGCGTCGGCGGTGCCGCTGCTCGTGCAGGATCCGGTTTCGCTGATCGCCGCGCGTTCGGCGGCCGGGGCGGGAGCCGCGTTCGTGATGCCCTCGACGCTGTCGATCCTGACCACGGGTTTTCCGGAGGATCAACGCGGCAGGGCGGTCGGGATCTGGGCAGGAGTGGCGGGATCGGGTGCCGTGCTCGGCATTCTCGGCTCCGGGGTTCTGCTCGAGGTGTGGTCGTGGCAGTCGATTTTCGTGGGATTGACCGCCACCGGGGTAGTGCTGCTGATCTTGGCGTTCACCATTCCCGAGTCCGTCGAACGGTTACGTCCGGCGATGGATCCGGCGGGGTCGGTGAGTGTCGCGGTTGCGATCGGGCTCATCGTCGTCGCCTTGACCGAGGCACCGCTACGCGGCTGGGACGACCTGGCCGTGCTCGCCCTGCTCGGTGCCGGGGTGATCTCCGCGGTGGTTTTCGTCGTCGTCGAGTTACGGGTCACCCATCCGCTGTTGCAGTTGCGGTTGTTCGCCCACCGCGGGTTCGGCAGTGCGACGGTGTCGATCACACTGCAGTTCGTCGTGATGTTCGGGGTGTTTCTGGTGCTCGTGCAGTTCTTGCAACTGATTTTCGGTTACCGCCCCCTGCAGTCGGCGCTGGCGATCGCACCGATCATCTTTCCGATGATCTCGATTTCGGTGATCGCGCCGTGGCTCGCCGGGCGGTTCGGTCTACGCATGGTGACCGTTCCCGGGCTGCTGCTCATTGCCGTGGGGTTGTTCCTGATCAGCCGTCTGAGCATCGACGCCGTCTACACCGACATGTTGTGGCCGCTGTTGATCCTCAGCGTCGGGCTGGGGCTGTGCACCGCCCCCGCCACCGCTGCCATCGTGGCGGAAACACCGCGCGAGAAGCAGGGGGTCGCCGCGGCGGTCAACGACGCCGCCCGAGAATTAGGCGCGGCGATCGGGATCGCCATCGCCGGAAGTGTGCTCGCCGCCGGCTACAGCAACCGCATCCAACCGGCCCTGCCACGGCTGCCCGAGCAAGCACGCGAACCCGTCTCCGACTCCCTCGCTGCGGCGCTACAAGTCACCGACCAGGCAGGTCCGGGCGCGCAACAGTTGGCCGACTTCGCCAAGGCTGCCTTCCTGCACGGCGCCGAGCAGGCGGTGCTGGTCCTGGCCGTCATCACTGTCCTCAGCGCGGTCGTGCTCGCGCCCTGGACGCCCGGTCGAGGTCACATCCCTCATCACGCCCGCGACCGACTCGATCACGATCGCGAACCGATCTCCGGCCGGCAGACACGCACGCAGCGACGGTGATGCCGAATGAGAACGCCGGAACTCACGCACCGGTTCACGCCGCGACAGTGGTTCCCCCGCAGCTGAAAGGAACCGACCGTGGCCGATCACCGCACACCGACGATCGCCGCCGGCACCGAACCCGACACCCCGCCCGACACGGCACCGCCACCTCGGTGCGGGTCCGCCGATCACGCCGCCAGCGCAGGTCGCTTACCTCACAACCGCCCGCGCAACCGCAAACCTGTGCTGCTGCGATCGGTCTGGGGTCTGCCGTTGCTGAGCATGGGATCGACCCTCGGCGGCGCCGCGGTCGTGGTGATCCTGATTCTGCTCAGCGGAGCACCCACACGATTCGGTCCACCGTTGTGGACTCTGGTCGCCATCCTGACCGGATACCTCGTCATCGCCATGATCGCGGGGATCACCGGCATCACCGTGCTGCGCCGCCGAAGCCTGGCATGGCTCGACTACGGCGAAACACCGACCCCCGAACAGGCATTACACACACTCGCCTTACCGAAGCAGACAACCCTGCTGGTCGGGGCGCTCTGGTCCGCGGGCATCGCGATCATGTCCACCTCGGCATTCGCGCTGCTTCCCGCATCCGACGCCGCCGCCAGCACCGTGCTCGTCACACTCGGAGGCCTCGCCACGATGGGATACAACTTCCTGTTCGTCGACCGGGCGCTGCGGCCGATCATGGCCCAAGTCCTCGCCGCCGACGGCACATTGGGCGCCTCGCATACCTCGGTGATGTCGCGGATGGTCCTGACCTGGGCGCTGTCCACAGCCGGCCCGCTCGTCGCCGCCGTTGTCCTGCTGAACTACCCCGGCGCCGCATCCTCTGACCGCATCCGCGCTGCGATCTCCCTCGCCGTCGTCGGACTGCTCGCCGGAATCCTCGCCGAAACCATCCTGGCCCGTTCCGTCGCGCAACCACTACGCCACCTCCGCACCGAACTCGAACGAATCGCCCTGGGCGACAACACGATCGAACTGCCGGTCGACGACAGCAGCGAGATCGGTGTCCTGCAATCGACCGTCAACGACATGGTCGCCGGTTTCGCCGAACGCGACCGCATGCGTGAGCTGTTCGGGCGTCACGTCGGCAAAGAGGTCGCCGCACGCGCCCTCGCCGGCGGAGCCGACCCGACCGGCGAGATCCGCGACGTCACCGCGGTCTTCATCGACGTGCGGGACTCCACCGCACTGGCCTACCGGATCTCGCCGCACGAGTTCGTCGACAAACTCAACCGGCTCCTCGCCGACGTGATCAGCGCGACCGACAAGCACGGCGGGCTGGTCAACAAATTCGAAGGTGACGCAGCCCTGTGCATCTTCGGGGCCCCGGTCGCGTTGGACGACGACGCCACCGCCGCCCTGCAAGCCGCACGCGAGATCCGGGACCGCACCCTCGAACGCGGCGAACTCGAGACCGGCATCGGCCTGGCCAAAGGGCCCGTTTTCGCAGGCAACCTCGGCACCGATCAACGCCTCGAATACACCGTCATCGGAGATGCCGTCAACCAGGCAGCCCGCCTCACCGACCTCGCTAAAAGCGTCCCCGGCAAACTACTCGCCAGCGACGCCGTCCTCGCCGCAGCCACCGACACCGAACGAAGCGTGTGGCACCCCCACACTGAAATCACCCTGCGCGGACGAGGAACCGGCACCAAGACCTGGACCAACGAGCCTTCGACGAGCGGAACGCGATCGGGAACCGACTGATGTAGCCGATCTCGAGCTCGGGTTGAGATCGAGATCGGCTACATCCATCCATCGGGGCGGCCGTGCGGTCAACGGTCACCAATAAACACTCCCTACAAGCGAGCCACTCTCCTGAATTTACGCGCGCCCACGCAGGCAATAGACCGGTTGTGGTTTGATCCAAATCGAGGCCCTCGGAGCGAACCCGGAGCGGCAGCCCGCCCCGGAACTTGCTGGGCGATCGCGCGATCGCAGCGCTGAGTCGTATGAGTACCGGCGTCGGCGGGGTGACAGCGCGGTGGGGCGGGCGGTTCGAACTGCACTGGCCAGGCGCACGCTGTCTTCGGGTTCGTAGGGCACCGCTGCGGCCATGCTGTCGGCATCGAACGCGACGTGCACGTGCACCGCATTTGCGTTGATCCGGTCGAGGTCGGCCACGGTGTGGACGTAGATCTCGCCGCCGGTGAATTGCCTCGGCCAATCGGCGTTGCGTTCGTGGATGCGGTCTCCGCTTTGTACATTCCGAGACAACGCATGGGCCACGAACCGTCCAGGTGCCGGCACCCGAACTGGCCTCACACGAAAGCGCCCCCATAGCTGAGTGACGGCTTCACCGGCGGACATTGACGCGCGCGGGGTGCTGCGAGGTGACCTAGCGACGGTGGCGAGGTCATCCACAGCAAAAAGGGGTTCACCTTGTTACACGTGGTCAGAGCCTGTTTTCCGGTCCGACCGGGACCACGCAGAGATGCTGAAGGCCAAGATCCACCATGGCGCCGCCATGATCGGACCTATGACCGCTGTGGACCTACCGTCGATCAGCATCCACACGTAGATCGGTAGCGCTATCAGGGCGATCGCCACCATTCCCAACGCGAACACGCGACGGCCGCGCGTCTTGATGATCGAGGACCAAGGGCTCAATTGCAGAACATCCCGTTGTCGTTGTACGGCTGCGGTGAGATCACCGCGTATGGCGGGGTAGTAATTGTCTGAATCTTCAGCTGCAGGCAGCCACCTGAATTGCTCGCCACACCAGCCTCCTAGACGATGGCGCCAGCCTGCGCCAAGCAGACAGCGCCCAACAGCACTGCCGCGATTGGCGTACCGAGTTCACCGAGTCCTGCGCAGAACCCGGCGGCGCCGACGGCAGCCCATCCGCCGGATGCGATCGTGGCAGTCTCAGACTTGTTGGAGTAGACGTTTCCGGACGTGATGCCCCATGGTTGTACTGGCAATACAGCTCCCGGTCCCAACCATCGGGTGCGTATTCGTCGTTCCATCGCAGTCGCGCGACGGGCACGCGTGAGGGTGGGCCGTGTCGCGCAGAGCGAACACCGACACGATGTCGTCGCCTTTGAGCGCGAGCCCGGATTTCCGTCGTCGGTGAAGAGCATCCTCATGTGGGAGTACTTCTCTTCGGCGTAGGCGTAGACGGCGGGGGCGGCGGCGAATCGGTTGTTTGAGAGCGTCGATCTCGCTGCGGAAGATCGAGGCGTCACCGGAATCGAGTTCGTACATCGGTGGGGCGCCTTTACCTTCGGCGCGGAACCGGGCCGCGATGTCGCCGGGTGGTTGATGAACTGCGATCGGCGTGACGTCGCGGGTCAGCGATCAGAAGCCGTGGAACTCGGCCAGTTCGATGGCCGCGTCCGTCTACTCCAGCTCGATCGCCTTGCGTTGGTCCTCCTGTAGTCCGGACTCCATCCCCATTGGCGCCAGAACAGTTCCCGTTGTTCCTGGGTCAGTGGTTCCCGATCTCCGTTCGGACTCCTGGTGGTCATCGTCGTCGCCCTGCTCGCTTCTATTTGCATTGTCGGCCTTGCGCACCAGGATCTGTGCACGCATCAATGGCCCTGCGTCGCGGCGCCCGTAGAGCGCGCGTCGCCCGATCGGGTCGGTTTCGTTCTGGCGAGCTTCGGTGGGGTCGTGTTGCCCGCCTGGCGTGGAGTCGTACTCGGCCTGTAGCTGCGCGCTGATCGAATCTGTTGCGCTCGATTCTCTTGGTCGGTATCCGTTCAAGTTTTGCAACGGTCGAAGATTCGCCAGTCGTCATACGTGCCACCTAGAGCCATTCAAATCAGTGCCACTTGGAGCCGTGATTCACACTTGAGGTCAGCCGCGTGCGGGGCCGCCCACGGTGCCGAACACGTGCCGGGTGCCGATGGGAACGATGAGCGGCCGATCCGACACCGGATCGTCGATCACGCTGGCCTCGAGGTTGAACACCTCTCGCAATAGATCCACCGAGATGACGTCCTGCGGCGCGCCGGACGCCACGACCCGGCCCTCGGACATGACGACCAACCGATCGCTGTAGCGCACAGCAAGATTCAGGTCGTGCAACACCATGACGACCGTCCGGCCCATCTCGCTGTGTAACCGGTCGACCAGGTCGAGCACGTCGACGGCGTGTGCAAGGTCGAGGTAGGTCGTCGGTTCGTCGAGCAGCAGGACATCGGTGCCTTGCGCCAACGCCATCGAGATCCACGCACGCTGGCGCTGGCCACCCGACAGCTCGTCGAGCGGTCGCTCTGCGAGATCGGAAATACCGGTCAGGGCAAGCGCTTCGGCGACCTCGGACTCGTCGTCTGCCGACCATTGCCGAATCCACGATTGATGCGGATGCCGGCCGCGCGCAACGAGTCCCGCGACCGTCAAGCCTTCCGGTGCGATCGGCGCCTGCGGAAGTACGCCGAGAATCTTGGCGACGTCTTTCGTCTTCATGCTCGAAATTGCCTTGCCGTCCAACAGGACCCGGCCCTGCTTGGGTGCAAGCAAGCGACCCAGCGAGCGCAAGAGCGTCGACTTGCCGCATCCGTTCGGTCCGATGACGGTCGTGATCACACCGGTATCGATGGCAAGGTCGAGGTTTTCGACGACCACTCGACTGCCGTAGCCGAGCGTGACCCCCTCGGCCACAAGCCGCTTTTCGAGGTCCGTCATACCGTCACTTTCCGGTTGGAGACGACAAGCAAGTACAGCAAAAACACGCCGCCGAGCGCCGACGTCACGATCCCGACCGGCAGGTCGACGGGCAGAATCGTGCGCGCGACGATGTCGCTGACTATCACCAGGATGGCGCCGACCAGTGCCGAGGCAACGATCGGCTCCACGGGACAACGCTGAAGGCGACGCGCGATCTGCGGAGCCGCCAGGGCGACGAACCCGATCGGACCCGTGACAGCTGTCGCCAACGACGCCAGTACGACCGCTGCGAGTAACAACGCGGTCTGGCGTGACTGCAACCGAACGCCGAGCGAACGCGCCTTGTCGTCGCCCAGTCGAAGAGTTGCCATCGTCGGCACCGAAATCAACGCGAACGCACCGGCGACAGCGAACCCGACTGCCAACGGTCCGACCTGCGACCAGTCGGTCGAGTTGATCGACCCGTTCAACCAGATCTGGGCGCGAATCACGTCGTCGAGTTTGCCGAAGACAAGGAGCCAGCCGATTCCGGCGGTCATCATCGCGTTGATACCGATGCCGATCAGGACCAGTCGAAACCCGTCGAAACCCCGCGACCATGCCAGCACATAGATAACGACCGCGGTGGTCAAGCCACCGGCGAGTGCTGCGGCGGGAACGCCGAACCGGTGTAGCGCGCCGCCGGTGCTCGCGCCACCGATCACGATCACGCCGATCGCAGCCAGCGCGGCACCCGCCGTTATGCCGAGCAGGTCCGGACCCGCCAACGGATTTCGCAGCGTCGACTGGGTCAGTGCCCCCGCGACGCCGAGGGCCGCACCTGCGAGTACTCCGATCACCGCACGCGGCAGTCGCAGGTCCATGACGATGACCCGCTCGACGCGCGTGCCGCCACCGCCGAGAATGTCGATCACTTGACCGATCGACAGCGGATACTCACCGCGGCCGAGATCGGCGCACACGAGCACGAACAACACCGCCGCGAGCACCAGGACGGTGATGACGGCGTACGGCCGCACGATCGTCGATGCCGGACCGACGCGGAGGGGCTTGCGTGCAACCGTCACTTTGGCGGTCATAACGCCACCAACTTTCGCCGGCGCACGATCGCGATGAAGAACGGTGCACCGATCAGCGCAAGGACCATGCCGACGTGCAATTCGCCGGGCCGCACCACAACCCGGCCGACCACGTCTGCGATCAGGACCAGCAATGCGCCGAGCAGTCCGGCGTACGGCACCAACCACCGGTAATCCGGTCCGGTGATTGCGCGCGCGATGTGCGGCACGACCAGCCCGACGAAGGCGATCGGTCCACATGCCGCTGTCGCCGCGCCGGCAAGAAGAGTGACAGCGAAAAGTCCGACCGCACGATTGACCCCGACATTGCTACCCAACGCCCGGGCGACGTCGTCACCGAGATTGAGCACGTTCAGCGCGGGAGTGTTCACCAGCGCCAACACCAAGCCGAGCACCAGGAACGGCACGACTTGCCAGAAGACATCGAGGTCACGGCCAGCGATGGATCCGACTATCCAGAATCGATAGCTGTCCAGCGTCGTCACGTCGATCAGCAGAAACGCATTCGTCAGTGCTTGCAGACAGAAGCTGACCGCAGCACCGGCGAGGGCAAGGCTGAGTGGGCTCGCATCGCCCGCGCCGATCGACGCGATCCCGAACACCACAACGCCGGCGACGAACGAACCGGCCAAGGCGAACCAGATGTACTGACCCGGCATTGTGAACCCAAACGCGTACATGGACAGCACCACCAGAAATGCTGCGCCAGCGTTCAATCCGAGGAGCCCGGTATCGGCCAGCGGATTACGCGTGTGACCCTGAATCAACGCGCCTGCGACACCGAGCGCGAGCCCGACCGCGAGCCCGAGGATCGTGCGCGGTATCCGCAACTCCCGAACGACGTCGTCGGTCGGCAAACCGGTCGGCGAGAACAACGCATGCCGAATCTCACCCAAACTCATCGGAAGTGCACCGATCGCCACACTGGCGATCGTCGCGAAGACGAGCAGGACCAGCAGGCCACCGAGACCGAGTAGCCGACGCTCCCTCGTCGTCACCGGCGATCGACCGCGCGCGCCTCGACACGCGGTGAGTCACGGCTACCGCGACCGGTTGGCCGCAGGATGCGGTCGGACATCGCGCCCAAGCAGCTCAAGTTCGGGAACCCCGGTCCTTGGGCGATTCCGGCGAGGTTCGGCAAGTACAGCTTCGGTTCGACACCGGTGACTGCGAGGTCGTACCCGATGGAGGTCTCGACGCGCGTCTGATCGATCGGCCACCCCACGGACAGCTCGAGCATGTCGACGGCATCGGAGCCGAACAGCTCGAGGAACCAAAGCGGCTGACCACCTGTCGCGTCGACGACGAGATCGAAAGTGTGGGTCTGCTCGGGACGCATCTCGTTGTGCAGCGTGAGCGCGATCATCTCGCCCTGCTCCTGGGCACGAACCACGCGACCCTGCAGATGATGAATCCGGTTGTCGCCCAACAGTGTTTCCTGCACGCGGACCGAGAAGACACCGCGGTCGGTGCGACGGATCACGTCGCGTCGCTCGTCGTTGCTCAGCGCGCTCCACTTCGACGGGTCGCTGAACAGGGAGTTCTCGAAGTAGCTCTCGCCGCGGGTGTACAGCGTCGCCATCGGCGAGATCACCGAGATGGTCATCGCATCGTGGCGGGCCAGCTCGTCGAGCGCCGACCCAGCCGTCTCGCCGCCGCCGATCACTGCGGCCTTCGAGGAAACCGGAAGCTGACGCCGACCCGCGAGGTCCCAGAATTCGGCGATGCTCAGCACTTTGGCGTGGCTGTGCAGTGCTTTCGTGCTCACACCGGGTCCGGTGATCATCAGCCCGTCGGCATCGATTCGGGTTTCGGAGCCGTCGGCGGCCTCGACCGCGACATCCCAACTGCCTGCCTTCGCCGAGATCGAGCGGACTTTGCCGACGACAAGTTCCAGATCGACCTTCTGCGCGACCCACTGTAGGTATTTCGCCCACATGTGATGCTGCGGGCTCGGTCTGCCGCGATCGATCCATTCGGAGTACGTGCCGTGGTCGATAAGGAAGGAGATCCAGCTGAAGGCCGTCATCTTTTCGTTAATCGCGTGGTTCTGGCCGCGAACCACGTTCGATCGGTACGGGAATCCGATGTCCTTCTCGGGGCTCGTGCCCAGCCGGTGGTTGCCGTCCGTCCAACCGCCATTGGCCATCCAGTTGGCCCCGACGGCGTGCGCTTCGATGACGACCACGCGAGGCGCGGGCAGCCCGAGCTCGCGCATCACGGCAGCCTTCGTTGCTACTGCGAGCGCTTTCGGTCCGGCGCCCACAACAAGAAGTTTGTCCACCGGGTACTCCAACTCTTTCGCGCGCTGAACCGAACACATCATCTGCAAGTCCGGTAAGCCTAGCCTAACTCAGGATCAGCCTTTGATCGTGAGGTAGACCAGCGCGACGTTGAGCACGATGATCACCGCCGCAACCAGCCACGCAAGCGCGGTGGTGACGCGGTGATTGATGTCGTCGCCCATGAGTTCACGGTTGCTGGTGAAACGGACCAGCGGGATGAGGGCGAACGGAATACCGAACGACAGCACCACCTGCGACACCACAAGCGCGCGGCTCGGATCGATTCCGATGGCCAGAATGATCAGCGCCGGGATCAGCGTCACCAACCGCCGAACGAGCAGGGGGATCCGCTTCTTCAGCAGGCCTTGCATGATCATCGCTCCGGCGTAGGCACCCACCGACGTCGACGCAAGGCCCGACGCGAGCAGTCCGAGCGCAAACAGGAGCGCAACGACCGGACCGAGAGTGTCACCGATCGCGGCGTGGGCACCCTCGATCGAATCGACGCCCTCCCGATCACGCAGCGTGGTGGCCGCGAGCAGCAGCATCGACATGTTCACCGCACCTGCCAGCAGCATCGCCAAACCGACGTCGACACGCGTCGCGCGCAGGAGCCTGCGTCGGATCGGTCCGGCAGCGGGGTGACCGTGCCTATCGCGGGCCAGCCCGGAGTGCAGGTAGACGGCGTGCGGCATGACCGTCGCGCCGAGCATTGCCGCCGCGATCAGGACGCTCTCGGAACCGTCGAACTTGGGCACGAGGCCACCGACGATGCCGCTCGGCGACGGGGGCGCCACAACAACGCTTGTCACGAATCCGATGGCGATGACGGCAAGCAGGCCGGTGATCACGCGCTCGAACGGTCGCTGCCCACGTTTGTCCTGCACCAGCAGCAGACACATGGACACAGCTCCGGTGATGACACCGCCGATCAGCATCGGGAGGTCGAACAAGAGGTACAACGCAATCGCGCCGCCGACGACTTCGGCGAGATCGGTAGCGATAGCGAC
>JBBSKP010000104.1:0-16814 GCA_038256175.1 Mycobacteriales bacterium | reverse complement strand
CCCCAGACGGAAGAATGGAGAAAGGCAGCAAACCAAAACAATATTGGCACTGACATTCATCGACACACTGTTGAGTTCTCAAAGAACACGCACACACCATCAAACCCGCAAAAGCAGGGCATCCGGGGCAACCGTTCCAGCCTACCTCAGCCGGTCCTCGGCGTCAAAACACCGTTTACAACCGAGATAGATGAAGCGCAGCAGAACCAAATCAACTGCAACTTCGGGGTTTCAGGCGCCTTCGTCCAACCTCGTGTCCCGGGCCTCTCGGCTCCGGGTCGGTGTCCGTGTCGCTCTGACTTGAAGAAAGTTACGCGAACAAGAACACCACGTCAAATCGCCAGGTCGGGCCGGAAAACTTGCATAACGCCGCAGGTCACGACGCCGAAATATCCGGCCCACCCGGGTAAATCACAACAATGTGATTCAGACCACCAGCCGGACGCCTGCAAAGTTCCGTTTTCCCCGCCGAACGACCAACCACTGGCCGTGCAGGAAGTCGGTGTCCGAGGGCACCCAGTCCTCCGCGATCACCCGCTCGTTGTTCACCGACGCACCACCCTCTTTGACAGTGCGCCTTGCCGCGCCCTTGCTCTCACACAAACCGCTCGACACCAGCAGGTCCAGGATCGTGTTCGCCTCCCCGGCGCGCAGCTCGGTCACCGATGCCTCCTTCAGAGCGGCATGCAGCGTTGGCTCATCGAGATCGCGAAGCTCAGCTCGCCCGAACAATGCCTGGCTTGCCAGCTCGACCGCGCGAGTGTTCGCCTCGCCATGTACCAGCGTCGTCATCTCGGACGCCAACCTCCGCTGCGCCTCCCTGGCGTGCGGGCGCTCGACCGTCGCGAGCTCCAGTTCGGCCAATTCGTCCGCCGGAAGGAAGGTGAACCAGCGGAGGTATCGCACAACATCGGCATCGCCGGTATTCACGAAGTACTGGTACCACGCATACGGGCTTGTCATGGTCGGGTCGAGCCACAGGCTCCCCCCACCCGTGGATTTTCCGAACTTCTTGCCGTCGGCAGACGTCACGAGCGGGACCGTGAGGGCATGCACGTGCTCACCGTCGATCCGTCGATTCAGCTCCACCCCGGCGATGATGTTGCCCCACTGATCGGATCCGCCGACCTGGAGAACGCAGTCGTACTTCCGTCGCAGATGCAGAAAGTCGTTGGCCTGCAACAACATGTAGCTGAACTCGGTGTAGGACATGCCCTCGCCGTCGAGCCGGCGCTTGACCGTATCGCGGGCGAGCATCACATTCACCGAGAAGTGTTTGCCGATATCGCGCAAGAAGTCGATCGCGGAGAGTTCCCCGGTCCAGTCGAGGTTGTTGACCACGACAGCGCCGGTAGCGGAGTCGTCGATATCGACGAATCGTTCCAGTTGGGAGCGAATCCGAACAGCCCAGTCCGACACGGTGTCGGCGGAGTTCATCGTCCGCTCCCCCACGTCGCGTGGATCACCGATCAGGCCCGTGGCACCGCCCGCGAGAACAATCGGGCGATGACCGGCTCGCTGAAATCGTTTGAGCGCCAAGAGCGGAACCAGGTGCCCGGCGTGCAAGCTCGGCCCAGTCGGATCGAACCCGGCATATACGGAGACCGGACCGGAGTCGGTCGCCTCGCGGAGGGCGTCCAGGTCGGTGGACTGCGCAATCAGCCCGCGCCAGGTGAGTTCGTCCAGGATTTCAGTCACTACGCGATCCTCCCGTATCGGCCAACGACGGCGCACGCGGGCTGCGGCGGTAAGCCGACACCGCAGGCGATCCGGGTATCCACAGCCGCCACGGCCGCTCCGCGGCGACACTCACTCCCACCCGCGGACCCGCAGCCCACTCGCTCACAGCGGCGAGCTCGAGCGTGATCGGCGAGGTGTGGTCGAAGAGTCGAGATCCATTGTCGCCCAGCGCTATCCCGAGAGCACTGCTGAGATTTCCGGGGCCGCGCGCAAGGTCACTCGGTTTGCGGGCGGCGGGGCGGCGAGCAGCGGCAACCTCGTGACCGGCGATGACTTCCCCCGACCGGATCAGCACAGCTGCCGCGATGCCGTCCGGCCCGCAGGTCACATTCAGGCACCGATGCATCCCGTAGCTGAGATAGACGTACAGGCTGCCCGCTGGGCCGAACATCACGCTGTTGCGCGGGGTCCTACCCCGGTACGAATGCGACGCCGGATCGGGCCACGGGCCGTCCGGTATCGACCCGTAGGCCTCGACTTCGACAATCCGCACCGTCACACCGTTCGCGCTCAACGACGCGCCAAGAATTCGGGTGGCGGCAGTGACCGGATCCGTGTCCGACAAGGCGATGGGCATCACCCGATCGATTCTGCCTTGCCTCTTGACCTGCAGACTTCTCCGGCCTATAAATTCACTACACGATGATTTCATCGCCTGATGAATTGGAGAATCGAGATGGCAGCAACCGACCTCTCGGACGCGATCGCGATCCGGGACCTCAATGTCCGGCGGGGAAACAAGCCGGTACTGCACAACGTCAGCCTGACCGTCCCCCGTGGCTCGATCACCGGACTGCTCGGACCGTCGGGCTGCGGCAAGACGACGCTGATGCGCAGCATCGTCGGCACCCAGATCGTCGAATCAGGATCGATCAACGTCCTGGACAAACCCGGCGGATCAGCGGGATTGCGGTCACGAGTGGGCTATGTGACCCAGTCGCCGAGCATCTACTCGGACCTCACCGTGCGGGAGAACGTGACCTACTTCGGCGCTCTGTACGGAAAATCAGGCAGTTCGATCCAGGAAGCAATCGATTCGGTCGGCCTCACCAAACAGGCAGGTCAGCGCGGTGACGAACTGTCCGGCGGGCAACGCACACGGGTCTCACTCGCTTGTGCCCTCGTCTCAGAACCCGAGTTGCTCGTTCTCGACGAACCGACGGTGGGACTCGATCCCGTGCTCCGCGTCGACCTCTGGGAACGATTCGCAGAACTCGCGGCGAACGGCGCCACGCTGCTCGTCTCCAGCCACGTGATGGATGAAGCCGAACACTGCAGCGAACTTCTGCTCATGCGCGACGGCCATCTGCTCGCTCAGCTGTCCCCCGACGAGCTACGCCAACGGACCGGCGAAACCAGCCTCGAGGTCGCGTTCCTCGCATTGATCCGCGAATCGGGCGATACCGATGGTCAGGAAGGACCGCAAGCATGAACGCCAGGGCCTATCTCGCGACAACCGTCCGCATTCTCAAGCAGCTGCGCGCCGATCACCGAACTGTCGCCATGATCCTCGTCGTCCCGGCGGTGTTTATGGCGCTGCTGTACTTCACCTACCAGAACTCACCAATTGTCCCAGGTCAGCCGTCTATGTTCGACCGCGTCGGAATCAGCATGCTCGGCATTCTGCCGTTCATCGTAATGTTCCTGATCACCGCGATCGCCATGCAGCGTGAACGGACCTCCGGAACGCTCGAGCGCATGATGACCACGCCGGTTTCCAAGCTCGATCTGCTCGGCGGGTACGGCACAGCCTTCTCGTTGGCAGCAGCCGCGCAGGCCGCGGTCGCGTGCGCCGTCAGTTTCGGACTCCTTGGCCTCGATTCGGCCGGTTGGTGGGGCCTCGTTATCCTCGTTTCGATCGTCGACGCGATCCTCGGTGTCGCCCTCGGCCTGCTGGCCAGTGCGTTTGCTCGGACCGAGTTTCAAGCAGTGCAATTCATGCCGCTCGCGGTCGTGCCGCAGCTGTTCCTGTGCGGCCTCCTCGTTCCCCGCGGCCAACTTCCGGACTGGCTCGAAGCGATCAGCAACGTGCTGCCACTGAGTTACGCCGTCGATGCCCTACACGAGGTTTCGGTACAGGCGACGCCGACCGGGTTGATGTGGCGCGATCTGCTGGTGGTTGCCGGGTTTGCGATCGTGGCTCTGTGTCTCGCGGCAGCAACTCTGCGGCGCCGCACGCCATGACCGAGACCGATGGTGGGCGTACAGGGCGGCGACCGGGCCAGTCCGGCACCCGTGAGGCAATCCTGAACGCGGCTCGAATGCGGTTCTCGCAGGTTGGCTTCGACAAGGCATCAATTCGATCGATCGCTGCCGAAGCGGGCGTCGACTCAGCGCTTGTCCATCACTACTTCGGCACCAAACAAGACCTCTTCGTCGCGGTCGTCGAACTGCCCGTCGACCCGGCGATAATTCTCGTCCCACTCAGCGAGGCCCCGATCGATCAGCTTGGCGACCGGATTCTGCGCACGGTCGTCGGCGCGTGGGACTCGCCGGCAGGTGTCGGTGTAGTTGCCGCGTTTCGAAGCGTGATGGGCGGCAGCGATCCGGCACTGATCCGGACCTTCCTGCTCGACGTAGCGCTACGCGGCGTCCGCGACCGCGTCGATACGCCGAAAGGTTCGGGGCAGATGCGCGTCGGGCTCGTCGCTGCTCAGATGCTCGGACTATTGTCGGCGCGCAAGATCATCGAGATCGAACCTATTGCGTCGATGTCGATCGACGAGCTTGCCGAGCTGGTCGCGCCGACCTTGCAGCGCTATCTGACAGGCGAACTACCCTGAGCGTCAGACGGATTCGGCAGTGCCTGGACTCGGCGCGGCTGTGCCCCGAGCGACGTAGTCCTCGTGCTGAGCGTCGTCGCGCACCTCGGTGGCCTCGTCGATGAGCAGGACCGGGATCCCATTCTCGATCGGGTACGAACGCCGCAGGCGCGGGTTGTAGAACAGCTCGTTACCAACCAACAACAGCGAACCCTTGTCCTGCGGGCAGGCCAAGATGCTGAGCAAAGTCTCGTCAAGTGCCAGATTGCCGTCCACGCCGAAGACCGTACGCTACCCAGCCGATTCCGTTGGGAACAGCCTCGACGCGACTTCCTCCGTCAGCTCCTTGTACGCTCCGTCGTGGCCGTCGTAGCACCAGGTGCTCTCCCCCGGCTTCGGCAATCCTGCTGCACGCAGCTGTGTCGCACTTGGCCGATAGGTCGAGCTAACTGGAATCTCGTCGACGACATGAACGATGTCGGGCCGATCGGTCGGAAGCAGACCGCGCAGTGCCTCGGTCACGATGTCGGCGTTGAGCTCGAGGCCTTTGGCGACGGTGACCGCCGCGACGGCAAACTCCTGGCCGTCTACCTCGACACCGTAGGCAACCGCGAGATCGATCTCGGGCACCTCGTCGAGGGTGTCGATAATCGGCTGCGTGTAGACCGGGCCACGCCGGGCCTTGATGACCCAGTTCTTGTTGTCGACCAGCCAGAAATCTCCATCTTGATCGCGCCGGAAAAGATTCTCCGTCGGAATCCACGTGTCGCCCTTGGCGAATACGCCCCGCATCGCGCCCCGTGCGAGCTCGATGCCCGACGCCGCCCGGCCGAGCAGCAAACCAACCTCGTCGTCGTCGCACTGGCGGACAAAGCCGTCCGGGTCCTCGAGGAACCGCCCAGCAACCGAATCGTATGCAGCCAGTTCGACCTGCGCGGTACCGGGAACCGGGCGACCCTTCGAGCCCGCTTTCGCGCCGGATACGTTGGCGAGCACCACATCTCCCTCGATGGAGGCGTAGAACTCGAGCACGCGCGCAGGTGCGAATCGTTCGGTTGTCCGCCGCCATAATCCGACCGGCATGCCCGAACCGATGAACAGCCGGATCGGGTGGTCCTTGCCAAGCGAGGCCGGGTCGGCGTCCAGGATGTCGCGCATCATCGTCCACGTGTACGTCACAACGGTTACGCCATAGCGATGCACTTCCTCGCCGAACCGTTCCGGGTCGAGCCCGCGCGAGAGCGCGATCCGCGATCCACCGGCAACCGCGCCACCGAGGCTCACCAGCAGACCCGAGGAATGATGCAGTGGTGCAAGGCAATACACCGTGTCATTGCGATCGAGATCGGCAGACGTCGCGGTACCGAAGGCCGAGAGCGCCCACCTGTAATTCGAGACCTGCTTGGCCTCCATCCGATCGCCCGACCCGCTCAGGAGAACGAAGCCAAGCTCACGCGCCAGACCGGGATTGGGCCTGAACCAGGCCGGAATGCGGACCGCGGCCGGGTCGATCTGCTCGAGGTCGACGACACCGTCGCCGAGTCCGTCCAGAACACGGCTTTCGCCACCACCGAGAACCAGCACGCGGATACCGGTTGCTGCCGCGGCTGCCATATTGTCCGGGTCTGCGACAACCGTGTCGATCTCGGTCAGCTCGATGGCGCGGGCGAGGTCGGAGCCCGGTGGCAACAGCACGGCGATCGCGCCGAGCCGAGACAAGGCGGCGATCGTCACGAGAGCACTAGGCCGCGTCTCCATCAGCACGCCGACATGCGCGGCAGGACGCACTCCGACCTGAATCAGACCCCGCACCACGTTGTCGATGCGGGTGTTGACGGCCGCATTGGTGTGCACGCGGTCGTCGAACAAGAAGCACTCGCCAAGCGGCGCCCGGCGGCCCTGCTCGGTGAGCAGTCTGCCGAGTGAAATGCGGGTGTGCGGCTGAATCTGGCCGAGACGCGCCAAGCGTGGCAACGCACGGGCCGCTTCGCCGGTCAGTTCCACCGTTCCGCGGAAGGCGTTCGTCGCGAATCCTGCGATCCCGCGCGCGACTTCGGCACTGACCTCTGTGACTGTCGCTGCTGTGTGCGCAAAGCGGTTCTGCACCGAAACACCGGTGCCGGTACCCGAGTTCTCGTGGTACTCCATGGGATGAACCAAGTCGGGCTGCGAGCCGAGACCTTCGCGCCAGAGCGCCCACCCTGCGACAGCCGGCCAGGTCTGCGCCGCCGCTTTGCTACCGACAACCAGACCGAAATGGCCCGCACGCAGAGTCGCTTCGTATACATCGGAGCGCGTCGCCGCGCGACGGATACCGCGAACCGAGGCTGGTTGGCCGATGTCGTCGACCTCGCCGACGAAGGCAAGGATCGGGCAGGAGAGATCGGCGAGTGTGATGAGCTGATCGTTGACGACGAAGCCGCCGGACATCATCCGGTTGTGCGCAACGAACTGACGCAAGAGTTCGGCAACGGCAGGACCTGACCACGGCACCCAACCCTCGTCCATCAAGAACCGGCGCTGGCGCTCGCGTGGAAGCAAAGCTTCGCGATCGTGGAGTTGGCGGACGAAGTCGATCCGCGACTTCACCGACTTGATCGGATCGAGCATCTGAAAACCGGTGCGGGCCATACGGTCAGTGACGGCGAGCCGGTTGAAGACGTGATCGGCCAGGAACTCGGCGCCCTTCGCCGCGAACCCCGCGGGCAAGCCGAGCGGCAAGCCGGCCGTCACATCGACGGGACTGCCGAACGTGATGATGCTGGCGATGTCCTTGGCGTGCCGGTATGAACCGGCCTGGTAGCAGAACATGCCGCCTTGGGAATACCCGGCGAGGTGAACGTCGCGTTTGGTATGGCGCTTGATGTCGTCGATGACGTCGCTCACCGCAACCACGTGGTCGGCGAGCGTGCGCTCCCAGCCGCCCTCTTCGGTTGCGGGCGAGCCGAAGTCGACAACCCACGGATCGATACCGAGCCGGTGGAGAATCCCAACCGCGCCGTCTTCCTGGGTGACGTCGTACACGTCCGCGCTGATCATCATCGGCGGGACCATCACCACCGGTGGCCGCTCCCCGATCGGCTCGTTGGGAAAGTACCGCCGTAGGCGATACATCGGCTTGCGCTCGAGTAACTCGAAAGGCGAAGCGGTCTCGCCTGTTTCGAGGCCACCCATCCGCAGCACCTCGAGGCCGTTCTGTGCCGTTGCTACGAGCCGCTGAATCGGTCCGATCACCGACTCGGCACTGAAATCCACCAAGACCACTCCCATGCCAAGTTCGGTTCGAAGAAACGCCCCGCACGTTCGCAAAAAGCCTCTCACATCGTCTGCGAACTCGGCGGGAACGTGCGAAAACTAACCGCTATCCAACCCACGGACGGAGACCGTCAGCGGTACGTCGCACCTCGCCGAGCTGCCGAGCAACCTGCACACCCGCAGTTCCCCCGCGAGCGTCCCGCGATGCAATCGAGCCGTGGACGGTCAGCACCTCACGGACGGCCCCTGTCAGATCGCCGTTGATCGCCGCAAATTCGGCGTCGGTGAGATCGGCAAGTCCGACTCCCCTTGCCTCGGCCTTGCGGACGCACGCTCCGGCTGCTTCGTGCGCTTCGCGGAACGGCACCCCTTGGCGAACCAGCCACTCGGCGATGTCGGTCGCCAGCGTGAAACCGGCCGGGGCGAGCTCAGCCATCCGTTCGGTATGAAAGGTCAGCGTCGAGACGAGTCCGGCGATTGCGGGTAGCAAGAGTTCCAGTTGGGCCACCGAGTCGAACAGCGGCTCCTTGTCTTCCTGCAGATCACGGTTGTACGCCAGTGGCTGCGCCTTCAACGTCGCAAGCAACCCGGTGAGATTCCCGATCAGCCGACCCGCCTTGCCGCGCGTCAACTCGGACACGTCGGGGTTCTTCTTCTGCGGCATGATCGACGATCCGGTCGACCAGGCGTCGGAAAGCGTCACATACCCGAATTCGGGCGTGCTCCAGATGATGACTTCCTCCGCCATGCGGCTCAGATCGACACCGATCATGGCGAGCACGAACGCCGCTTCTGCCGCGAAGTCACGCGACGAAGTGGCGTCGATCGAGTTCAGCGCTGCCGAATCGAAGTTCAGCTCGGCGGCGATCGCATCCGGGTCGAGACCGAGCGAGGAACCCGCCAACGCTCCCGAACCGTACGGCGACACCGCAGCGCGCTTGTCGAAGTCCTGCAACCGCGCGATATCGCGCAGCAGCGGATGCGCATGAGCAAGCAGATGATGCGCAAGGAGCACGGGCTGCGCGGCTTGCAGATGGGTCTTGCCCGGCATCACCGCGTCCGGGTGCGCGGCAGCCTGAGTGGTCAACGCATCGACCACATCCAGGAGGCCACCTGCGACCCGGCGGACTGCGTCGCGCAGCCACATCCGAAACAGCGTCGCGACCTGGTCATTACGCGACCGGCCTGCGCGCAAACGGCCGCCGAGCTCGGTCCCGACTCGCTCGATGAGCCCGCGCTCGAGTGCACCGTGAACGTCCTCATCGGATTCGGCTGGACCGAAGGCACCCGACGCGACATCACCGCCGAGACGATCGAGCCCGTCGAGCATCGCGACGAGATCCGCCTCGACCAACAAGCCGGCCTTGTGCAGAACCCGGGCGTGCGCCTTCGATGCGCGGACGTCGTACGGCGCGAGCACCCAGTCGAAGTGCGTCGATTTGCTCAACGCAGCCATGGCCGCGGCCGGCCCGGAGGCGAATCGACCGCCCCAGAGCGAGCCTTCGTTGGTGCTCACAATCCGAGTTCCCGCACATCCCGATCGCGCTTGGCCGCGATCTTCGATGACAGGCCGTGCAGCTGCACGAAGCCCTTGGCCGATGACTGATCGAAGGTGTCGCCTTCGTCATAGGTGGCAAGGTTGAAGTCGTAGAGCGAGGACGAGCTGCGCCGGCCGTTGACGGCGATCGTGCCTGCGTGCAGGACGAGCCTGATGTCGCCGGTGACGTGTTCCTGCGTCTTCGCGACGAAGACGTCGAGAGCCTCCTTGAGCGGTGAGAACCACAGGCCGTCGTATACCAGCTCGCTCCACCGCTGCTCCATCTGCCGCTTGTAGCGGCCGAGCTCGCGTTCGAGAGTGACGTGCTCGAGCTCCTGGTGTGCGGTGATCAAGACCATGGCGCCCGGCGCCTCGTAGATCTCGCGGCTCTTGATACCGACGAGGCGATCCTCGACCACATCGAGACGACCGACGCCCTGGGCACCGGCACGCTTGTTCAGCTCCTGGATCGCATCGAGCACCGACACCGGCCGGCCGTCGATGGCCACCGGGCGACCCCTGTCGAACGTGATGATCAGCTCGTCCGGCGCCTGGAAATTGACCGTCGGATCCTGCGTGTAGTCGTAGACGTCCTTGGTCGGCGCGTTCCACAGATCTTCGAGGAACCCGGTCTCGACGGCACGGCCCCACACGTTCTGGTCGATGGAGAACGGTGACTTCTTGGAGACGCTGATGGGGATGGCGTTCTCTTCCGCGAACGCGATCGCCTTCTCGCGCGTCCAGGCATAGTCACGAACCGGCGCGAGCACCTGCAGATCGGGCGCGAGGGTGTTGAAACCGACCTCGAAGCGGACCTGGTCGTTGCCCTTTCCGGTGCAGCCGTGGGCGACGATGTTGCCGCCGTGTGCTCGGGCCGCGGTCACAAGATGCTTGACGATGAGTGGGCGCGAGATCGCGGAAACCAGCGGGTAGCGATCCATGTACAGCGCGTTGGTCTGGATCGTCGGCAAGCAGTAGTCGTCGGCGAATTCATTGCGTGCGTCGATAACCACGGACTCGACAGCACCGCAATCGAGCGCACGCTGGCGCACGAGGTCCATGTCTTCGCCGCCCTGACCGAGATCGATGGCGACGCAGACAACCTCGGCACCGGTCTCCTTGCCGATCCAGCTGATGGCCACGGAGGTGTCCAGCCCGCCCGAGTAGGCGAGTACAACGCGATCGGACATTTCTTTGTGCTCCTTTTATCTTAAATATTCAGCTTTGAGGTCTTGGTTCGTGCAGGTCAGGCAAGTTCTTCGATCTTCGCAGCGAGCTGCGCCCCGGTCGTCGGTTCGCGCGCGATTACGAGAATGGTGTCATCCCCGGCGATCGTGCCGACAACCTCTGCCAGAGATGCCCGGTCCAGCGCGCTTGCGAGGTACTGGGCGGCGCCCGGAGGCGTGCGCAATACCGCGAGATTGCCACTGGCATCCGTCGATACGAGCAACTCGGAGAGCAGCCTCGAAACCCGGTCGGTGCCGCCGGAAACTCCACGCACCGGGTTGCCGTCCTCAGGCACGACGTACACGCCGACACCACCGTCGGCAGCCCGCAATTTCACGGCGCCGAGTTCCTCGAGATCACGCGACAGCGTCGCCTGAGTCGCCTCGATACCTTCCTCGGCCAGCAGGGCGGCCAGCTCGGTCTGACTTCGCACCGTGTTCGACGACAGCAGCTCGACAATGCGCGCCTGCCGGCCTGCCCTCGTGCGTGCAATCGGCGAGCGCAGCGCGGGGGGTGAGGGATTCTCGCCGACGTTCGCGGTCATAGCGTCGCGCCCTTGTCACGCTGTTCCAGCAGCCACACCAGCAGCGCCTTCTGCGCGTGTAGCCGGTTCTCGGCTTCGTCCCAGACGACGCTCTGCGGTCCGTCGAGCACCTCGTCGGTGACCTCCTCGCCACGGTGAGCGGGCAAGCAGTGCATCACAACGGCTTTCGCGTCGGCCCGCTCGAGAAGCGCCGAATTGATCTGGAACGCGCGGAACGGACCAACTCGGTCCAGGCCGTCGTTCTCCTGCCCCATGGAGGTCCACGTGTCGGTAACGACAGCGTCGGCACCGTCGACCGCAGCCTCGGCGACTGTCGTGACCGTGATCGACGCACCGGTTTCGGCGGCGCGGCGACGCGCAGCGTCCAGAATGTGCGGCAACGGCACGAACCCCTCCGGCGCTCCGATGGTGACGTCGACCCCCGCCGTCACCCCGCCGAGCAGCAGCGAGTGCGCCATGTTGTTCGCACCGTCACCGAGGTACGTCAGCTTCAGACCGCGCAGATTGCCCTTGTATTCGGTGAGTGTCTGCAGATCGGCAAGCACCTGGCACGGATGAAACTCGTCGGAGAGCGCGTTGACGAGCGGAACCGTCGCACCGGCCGCCATCTGCTCGAGCCTGTCCTGCCCGAACGTCCGCCACACAACGGCATCGACATAGCGGGACAGCACGCGGCCGGTGTCCTGCAGCGTCTCCTCCCGCCCGAGCTGCGTACTGCGGCCGTCGACGACAACAGCGTGCCCGCCGAGCTGGGCGATACCCATCTCGAACGAGAACCGGGTGCGGGTGGAGTTCTTCTCGAAGATCACGCCGACACCGCGCGGACCTTCGAGCGGCCTCCGCGAGAAGGGCGCCCGCTTCAGCTCCGCCGCGAGTTGGAGTACCTCGGCCTGCTGCTCCGGGGAAAGGTCGTCGTCACGGAGGAAATGCTTGATCAAGGCCGTCATTGCTGCTCCTGCGCGGCGTCGAGGATTGCGGGAAGTGCGGACACGAAGCTCTGTGCTTGTTCGTGGGTGAGGATCAACGGCGGAGCCAACCGGATGACGTTCGGCTTCGCCGGGTTGATCAAGAACCCCGCCTCGCGGGCGTGCGCCTCGACATTTACTGCGGCGTCGGACGTCAAGACGATCCCCAGCAGCAAGCCCGCGCCGCGAACATGATCGACGAGCGGGTGGCCCAACGCTTCGACACCCGACACGATTTCTTTTCCGAGGCTGTCGGCGCGCGAGATCAGATCCTCGTCGGCAATCGTTCGCAGTACCGCCAATGCCGCTGCGGCACAAACGGGATTACCGCCGAACGTTGTCCCGTGCATACCCGGCTGCAGCAACTCCGCTGTCGCGCCGGTCGCGATGCACGCACCGATCGGCAGTCCCCCACCGAGTCCCTTGGCCAGCGTCATGATGTCCGGAACGATGCCGACGGCCTGATGCGCATAGAACCAGCCGGTACGGCCGATTCCCGTCTGCACCTCGTCGAGCACGAGAAGCGTGCCGTGCCGCGCGGTGATCTCCCGAGCCGCGACAAGGTAGCCGTCGGGCGGTACGACGACGCCACTCTCGCCGAGAATCGGTTCCAGGAACACCGCAGCGGTCTCGTCGTCAACGGCTGCTTCGAGCGCCGCGATGTCACCGAACGGGATGTGGACGACACCCGGCGGCATCGGCTCGAACGGCGTGCGCTTGGCGGGCTGGCCGGTCAGGGCGAGCGAACCCATGGTTCGACCGTGGAACGCCTCTTCTGTCGCAATGATCTTCGGCCGGCCGGTGAGACGCGCGATCTTGAATGCTGCCTCGTTCGCTTCGGTTCCCGAGTTGCACAACAACACCCGCCCTGGCGCCCCGAGGTGTGCAAGCAGCTGCTCGGACAGCGCAATCCCGGGCTCTGTTGCGTAGAAGTTCGAGGTGTGGCCGAGCGTGTTGAGCTGAGTTGTGACGGCCTCGATGATGGCGGGGTGGCCGTGGCCGAGGATATTCACGGCGATGCCGCCGAGAAAGTCCAGGTATTCCTTGCCATCGGCGTCGACGAGGACCGCGCCTTTGCCGCCGACGAGTGCGACGCGTGGGACGCCGTAGTTGTTCATCATCGCGTTGGACCAACGCTGCTGTAGTTCGGCTGTGTGGCTCATGCTCGGTTCACCATCGTCCCTATTCCTTCTCCTGTGAACATCTCGAGCAGGACCGAATGCGGCACCCGTCCGTCGATCACATGGGCAGTCGGCACACCGCCGTGCACCGCACGCAGGCACGCTTCCATCTTGGGCACCATGCCGGCGTCGAGCCGGGGCAGCAGCAATTCGAGTGCGGCCGAATCGATCTGGGTCGCGAGCGAATCGCGATCCGGCCAATCGGTGTACAGCCCTTCGACATCGGTCAACACGATGAGCTTCTCGGCGCCGATCCCCTCGGCCAGGGCGGCAGCCGCGGTGTCGGCGTTGATGTTGTGCACGACGCCGTCGGCGTCGGGCGCGATCGTGGAGACGACCGGAATGCGGCCTGCTGCAATCAGATCGAGGACGGCGTCCGGGTTCACGGTTGTGACATCCCCGACGAGTCCGATATCGGTCGCCTCGCCCGCGACCTGCACGGTCCGCCGGGTAGCGGTGAACAGATGCGCGTCCTCACCGGAGATCCCGACGGCGTACGGCCCATGCTTGTTGATCAGTCCGACGAGCTCACGACCGACCTGACCGAACAACACCATCCGGACAACGTCCATCACTTCGGGCGTCGTGACCCGGAAGCCGCCTCTGAATTCGCCTTCGAGCCCGAGCCGCTTCAGCATCGCGTTGATCTGCGGTCCACCGCCGTGCACCACGACAGGGTGCACACCGATCGTGCGCAGAAAGACCATGTCGGCGGCGAATGCCCGCTTGAGCTCGTCATCGACCATGGCGTTGCCGCCGTACTTCACGACCACGATCTTGTCGGTGAACTTCTGAAACCACGGCAACGCTTCGGCGAGGACGTACGCCTTCTGCCGCGCGGTGAGGGTGTCTATCAGGCTCATGAGGAGTACGCGGAATTCTCTTCGACGTAGTCGTGCGAGAGATCGGTGGTTCGGATGGTCGCCGACGCGTCGCCGACGCCGACAGCGATCTCGAGATGAATGTCTTCGCCGCTCAGGTCCACATCGCGTGCACCGGGTGCGCCTACACCGTCGACACACACTGGATGTCCGTTGAAAGACACCGAGATCCGATCGGGATCGAGCGCGATCGGTGCCATCCCGATCGCGGCCATGACGCGGCCCCAGTTCGGATCCGAACCGAACAATGCCGTCTTGACCAGGCTGTCCCGCGCAACCGTTCGGGCGCCGGCTACGGCGTCGTCCTCGGTCGCGGCACCGCTCACCGTCACGAGCACCCGCTTGGTGACGCCCTCGGCGTCGGCCATCAGTTGCGCCGCAAGGTCGTCACACACTGCGAGCACAGCGGCATCGAGTTGTTCTTGTGTCGGCGTCACGCCGCTCGCACCGGAGCTGAGCAGTAACACCGTGTCGTTGGTCGAGCAGGATCCGTCCACGTCCAGCCGGTCGAAAGTCAGCCGCGTTGCTGCCCGCAGTGCCTGGTCGAGCTGCGCCGCGTTGGCGACGGCGTCGGTCGTGATCACGGACAGCATCGTCGCCAACGAGGGCGCCAACATGCCTGCACCCTTGGCCATTCCGCCGACGACCCATTTGCCGTCGTGGTGAAAGGCGACCTCTTTCGGAACGGTATCGGTGGTCATGATCGCGTGAGCGGCATCTGTTCCGCCGGAGATCCCGCCGGCGAGCTCGTGCACGATCTCGGTGAGACCCGGAACGAGTTTGTCCATCGGCAACCGGTCACCGATCAGGCCGGTGGAGCACACGGCGACTTCGATGGCCCCGGTCTCGGTACCCCAATTGCTCAGTGCCGTCGCAAGTTCCTCGGCGGTGCGATGCGTGTCTTGAAATCCCAGCGGACCGGTGCAGGCATTTGCGCCACCGGAGTTCAGCACTACAGCGCGAATTCGGCCTGTTGTCAGGACCTGTTGCGACCACAACACGGGGGCGGCCTTCACCTTGTTGCTGGTGAACACGCCCGCTGCGCCGTACTCGGGGCCCTCGTTGAACACGAGTGCCAGATCTGCCTTGCCGCTCGCTTTGATTCCTGCCGCAATCCCCGCCGCACGAAATCCCGCGGGCGCGGTAACGCCCTGCGTCCGAATGAGCTTGCCGGTCAACGCTTCTGTGCCTGTGGTCACGGAGCTACCCCTACGGTCGAGAGCCCGTCGGTCTCCGGAAGACCGAGAGCAAGGTTCATCGATTGGATGGCGCCGCCTGCGGTGCCCTTGGTCAGGTTGTCGATCGCGGCGATGACGACGAGCAGTCCAGCTTCGGGATCGACGGTGACACCGAGCACTGCGGCATTGGAACCGACGACCGAACCAGTCTGCGGGAACTGCTTTTCCGGCAACAGATGTACGAAAGGCTCATCTGCGTATGCCTTTTCATAGACCGCTCGTGCCTCGGACTCGGTAACCGTAGTCGGGGCAGTGCATGTCGCGAGGATGCCACGCGGCATCGGGGCAAGCACTGGCGTAAACGACACGACAACGTCGGTGCCTGCCGCCGCAGAGAAGTTCTGCCGCATCTCCGGCGTGTGCCGATGGACTCCCCCGACGCCGTACGCCGATACCGACCCCATGACCTCCGAGGCGAGCAAGTTCGCCTTCAAAGCGCGGCCGGCGCCGGATGTACCGGTGACGGCCACGACGTTGACCCGCGGTTCGACGATTCCGGCAGCGAGCGCGGGCGCCATCGCCAGGCTCGCGGCAGTCGGGTAGCAGCCGGGAACGGCGATCCGCTTTGCACCGATCAACCGTTCACGAGCACCCGGAAGTTCGGGCAGACCGTAGGGCCAGCTGCCGGCGTGGGTGCCGCCGTAGTAACGCTCCCAGGCGAGCGGATCCGTCAGCCGGAAGTCGGCACCACAGTCGATGATCACGGTCGACTCGGGAAGCGCATTCGCGATCTCGGCCGAATTGCCGTGCGGGAGACCGAGAAAGATCACGTCGTGTCCGGCAAGCTCATCGATGCTTGTCTCGGCGAGCACGCGGCCGGCGAGCGGAAGCAGGTGCGGGTGATGTTCGCCCAACGTGCTGCCCGCGTTCGCTCCGGCGGTCAGAGTGCCGATCTCCAAGGCCCCGCTCAGGTAGCCGGGGTGACTGAGCAGCAGGCGCAGAACTTCACCGCCCGCGTACCCACTCGCCCCGGCAACCGCGATGCGCAGTGGTGCGGTCTTGACCGTCGAATCTCCCATGCGGTTTATTATGCACCATGATGCAAGCTCATTCATAGCCCGCTGGATCGGCTACACCGTCAAGCTGTCACACCTGCGAGCAATGCGAGCGTCGCCTCGGAAGCGAAGAACGGCTCCAACCGCAGCCTGATCTGGGCCGCGAGCACACCATCGGCCTTGGCGGCTTCGATGATCGGGGGCGCATAGGTCACCAGTTCACGCACGAGATCGTCGGCATCGATACCGACCTCGGGCAGCAGCGAGGCAATGCTCTGTTTGCCGTACTTGTCGAAGAACACGTCGATGCATTCGTCGATGACGTGGCCGTAGTACTCCTTGTTGCGGGCGGTCGCGACGATCTCGTAGATGATCATCACGAGCTCGCCCAGCTCCTGCTGGCTCAGATATTCGCGCAGCACGCTCACCCGCTCATCGGCGTGCAGGTCCCACAGCTCCATCGCGGCATCGTGCAGCGGAGCGTCGTGG
>JBBSKP010000103.1:0-17016 GCA_038256175.1 Mycobacteriales bacterium | reverse complement strand
CGACGCGGTGCGTGCGGACAATATCCAGCAGCGCTACGCCCGACGCGGCGGCAGCGTCGGGAGCGGTGTCCAACCAGGCTGCCCTTTCCTGTTCCGAGCGCCACGGCATCACGCTTGCGCCCGCTGGGTATGCAAGCGGAATACGTTGCCCAACAGGTATTCCGGGTATAACTCGCTGACCGCCGTGTTGCTTGTCGATCACCACGAGGCTGTCAGATCCGATCAGACTCATCGTGACGCCGCACCCCGTCCGCTGAGCAAGGCGAGAAAGTTCCGCACTGATCAGTGCGTCGGCGGAATCGGCTCGACGGATCGACCGACCGAATGCGGCCCCGATCGAATAGCCGAGTTCGGCATCTCGCTCGACCCACCCGGCTGATTCCAGCTCGCCGAGGATCGCGGTCGCCGTCGCGCGGGCGATGTCGAGGGCTCCACCGATTTCCGTTGTGGTCAGCGGCCGCTCTGCCTCGGCGAGCAGGTGCATCACAGTGATTACCCGAACGGTCGGAGGTGAGGGGGATTGGTTGGGCATCTGGATTCCTTGAGGATTCGCGGCGGGCGTGCCTACACTGCATCGAGTATTCGAAACATGTTAGTCGAATAGTCGACGCATAGGAGTGATAATGATTCTCGACCGATTCCGAATCGACGATCAGGTCGCGGTGGTCACGGGCGCTGGACGTGGTCTGGGCGCCGCGATCGCGATCGCGTTTGCCGAGGCAGGCGCCGATGTGGTGATCTCGTCCCGGACGCAGAGCGAACTCGACGACGTGGCTGAGCGGGTGCGCGCGACCGGCCGACGCGCCCACGTCGTCGCCGCCGATCTGAGCGATCCCGAGGCTGCCGCCGCGCTGGCTGCCGCCGGTGTGGAACAGTTCGGCCGGCTCGACATCGTGGTCAACAATGTCGGTGGTGCTCTTCCGCGCCCGCTGCTCGACACTTCACCGGATGACCTGGAGGAAGCGTTTCGCTTCAACGTTTCCAACGCGCACGCGCTCGTCCGGGCTTCTGTCCCGAAGATGCTCGACACCGGGGGCGGCTCCATCATCAACATCACGTCGATGATGGGTAGACAACCTGGCAGGTGCTTCGCCGCCTATGGAACCGCGAAAGCTGCGCTCGCGCACTACACCCGGCTCGCAGCGATGGACCTGTGTCCCCGGATCAGAGTTAACGGAATCGCTCCCGGCTCCATCGTGACGTCCGCGCTCGAAATCGTTGCGTCCAACGAAGCCATGCGTACACCGATGGAGAAGGCCACACCGATGCGTCGGCTCGGTGACCCGGCGGACATCGCCGCCGCGGCGCTCTACCTCTCCTCGCCTGCTGGAAGTTTCATCACCGGAAAGGTATTGGAGATCGACGGCGGGTTGATAGCGCCGAATCTCGATATTCCGATTCCGGATCTGTGAGGAGATCACGATGACATACCGCGTAGTGCAATGGAGTACAGGAAACGTCGGCAAGCCTGCGCTGGCGGGGATCATCGCGAACCCCGAGCTGGAGCTTGTCGGCGTGTGGGTATCAGGTCCGGCCAAGGATGGCATCGACGCGGGAAGCCTTGCTGGACTTACTGATACGGCAGTCGGTATCGCGGCGACGACGGACACCGATGCAATTCTCGCCCTGAAACCGGATTGCGTTGTGTACACCGCGATGACCGACAATCGATTGCAAGACGCGCTCGAGGATCTGCGTATGATCCTCGCCGCTGGTATCAATATCGTTGCGAGCGCGCCTGTCTTCCTGCAGTACCCGTACGGGGTTTTGCCAGCCGAGTTGCTGAAGCCGCTCGAAGACGCAGCCGGGGAGGGCAATTCATCGATCTTTGTGAACGGTATCGACCCCGGATTTGCCAATGACCTGCTGCCGCTTGCATTGATGGGTACCTGCCAGAGCATCGAGCAGGTGCGCTGCATGGAGATCGTCGACTATGCGACGTACGACAACCCGGCGGTGATGTTCGACATCATGGGGTTCGGGAAGCCGGTCGAGGAGATACCGCTGCTGCTGCAACCGGGCGTGCTGTCCTTGGCGTGGGGGAGTGTGGTGCGGCAGATCGCGAAAGGGTTGGGCGTCGAACTCGACAGCGTGGTAGAGCACTACGAACGCCTCACCGCCCCGGAGAACTTCGACATCACCTCGGGTCCGATTGCCGAAGGTACTACTGCCGCATTGCGATTCGAGGTTCGCGGGATGGTCGGCGACAGGGTGGTTGCGGTATTGGAGCACGTAACCCGGCTTCGCGCCGACCTCGCACCCGATTGGCCACAACCGGCGCAGGAAGGCGGCTCGTATCGGGTCGAGATCACCGGTGAGCCGTCGTACACGCTCGACCTGTGCGCGCACAGCCGCAACGGTGACCACAACCACGCAAATATTGTCGCCACCGCGATGCGCGTCGTGAACGCTGTGCCCGCGGTTGTCGCGGCGGCACCTGGAATCTTGACAGCACTCGATCTGCCACTGATAACAGGAAAGGGCCTACTCCTCGTGTAGCTGCCCGCCGACCAATTGCCACCGCCGCGTGCTCCGGACGGTGTCGAGCATTCTGCGATCGTGCGTCACCAATAGCAGTGTCCCGCTGAAGTTCTCCATCGCCGTCTCGAGCTGCTCGATCGCGGGCAGATCGAGGTGGTTGGTCGGCTCATCGAGTACGAGGAGGTTGACGCCCCGCGCCTGCAATAGCGCGAGAGCCGCCCGAGTCCGCTCACCCGGCGACAGGGACGATGCGGGCCGGAGCACATGGTGCCCGCGCAACCCGAACTTGGCGAGCAGCGTCCGAATATCTGCCGGCGTCCATTCCGGCACCGCGCCTTCGAATTCGTCGACCAGCGGTCCGGAGCTCTCGAAAAGTCCGCGAGCCTGATCGATCTCGCCGATCGCGACGCCCGAGCCCAGCATCGCGGAACCCTCGTCGGGAACCTGCTTGCCGAGCAGCACCTGCAATAGCGTTGTCTTACCGGCTCCGTTCGGCCCGGTGAGGAGAATCCGGTCGCCCCAATCGATTTGGGTGGTGATCGGGCCGAGGGTGAATCCGGGGAACCGAACAAGTGCACCGCTCGCCGCCGCGACCACAGCTCCGCTTCGCGGTGCGGCGGCGATCTCCATCCGGAGTTCCCATTCCTTGCGCGGCTCTTCGACTACGTCGAGGCGCTCGATCCGGCGTTGTGTCTGGCGGGCCTTCGCGGCCTGCTTCTCGGTGGCCTCGGCACGGAACTTGCGCCCGATCTTGTCGTTGTCCTTGGCCTTCCTGCGCGCGTTGCGAACGCCGGATTCCATCCAGTTACGTTGCATGCGTGCACGATCCTCCAACCCGGATCGGGTGTCGGCGTACTCGTCGTATTCCTCGCGCGCATGTTGACGGGCGATTTCACGCTCTGCCAGATATGCGTCGTAACCACCGTCGTAGGTCGCGACCTGTTGCTGCGCGAGATCCAGTTCGACAACGCGGGTTACTGTGTGGGCCAGGAATTCTCGATCATGACTGATGACGACCAAGCCCGTACGAGTCTCGCCGACAAACCGCTCGAGCTGGTCGAGTCCGGCGTGGTCCAGGTCGTTTGTCGGCTCGTCGAGGAGCAGGATGTCGTAGCGGGCCAGCAGAATTGCCGCCAATCCCGCGCGGGCGGCTTGGCCGCCGGAAAGCGCGGTCATCTCTGCGTCCAGCCCCGCGTCCAATCCGAGTTCGGCCACTACCTGCGCAGCGCGCTCGGCGAGATCCGCACCACCCAATGCGAGCCACAGTTCGAGCGCAGGTGTGTAGTCGTCGGTTGCCGTCTCGTCGGCCAGCGCGTCTGCGGCGGCATTCATCGTTGCCTCGGCTTCGGCGACGCCGGTGCGGCGTGCCAGGAACGCGAGGATGGTTTCACCGGGGGAACGCTCTGGTTCCTGCGCGAGGTAGCCGATGGTGGCCTCGGGTGGTGCGATCGTGACGGTCCCTGCGACGTCGGCGTCGGGACTGGAGCCGAGCCCTGCGAGCAGCTTCAGCAGCGTCGACTTGCCCGCGCCGTTTGCACCGACAAGTCCGACGACGTCGCCCGGGGCAACGGTCAGGTCGAGGTCGGAGAACAGCGTTCGTTCGCCGTGTCCGGCGCTGAGGCCGGCGGCGCGCAAGGTAGCAGACACGACGTCAAGTATCGCTGCTGAATCGGCGCGCCTTTCCCGGCCCGGGGTCCGGCGCTCTCCGCTGCCGCAGCAGACCGGATTACGGTGGAGGTATGACGTTCACGAGTGAGCACAGTTCCGTCCCGACCATCGTGCTGAACGACGGCAATCTGATTCCCGCTCTCGGCTACGGGGTGTGGCAGGTCCCCGACGACGAGAGCTACACCGCGGTGACACACGCGCTCGCAGCCGGCTACCGCTCCATCGACACCGCGGCGATCTACGGCAACGAGGTCGGCACCGGTCGCGCGATCGCAGAGTCCGGAATTCCGCGTGACCAGCTGTTCGTCACGACCAAACTGTGGAACGACGACCAGGGTTTCGAGTCGACGTTGCGGGCCTTCGACACCAGCATGGAGCGGCTCGGCCTCGAGTACCTCGACCTCTACCTGATCCACTGGCAATGCGCAGGCAAGGGCCTCTACATCGATACGTTCCGGGCATTCCAGAAACTGAAGGCCGACGGCCGGATCGGTTCGATCGGTGTTTCCAACTTCACCGCGCCGACGTTGACGAAGCTGATCGACGCGGTCGGCGAGACACCAGCGGTCAACCAGATCGAACTTCATCCGAAACTGATCCAGACCGACATGCGGGCATTCCACACCGGCAAGGGCATCGCAACCGAGGCATGGAGTCCGCTCGGATCAGGCCAGGTGCTGGGCGACCCGACAATCGGCGCCATCGCTGAACAGGTCGGCAAGTCACCTGCGCAGGTGATCATTCGCTGGCACCTGCAGCTGGGCAACATCGTGATTCCGAAGTCGGTGACGCCGGAGCGGATCAAGAGCAACATCGATGTGTTCGGGTTCGAGCTGACGGTCGATCAGCTGAGCGCCATCAGCGCCCTGGACTCGGGGTTGCGAACGGGCCCTGACCCGGACGAGTTCGGGAACTAGCAAATACAGAACTAGCAACTGCAGAACCAGCAACTGCAGAACCAGCAACTGCAGCGGCGACGATTTCGTAGGACAGAACGCGGTCGTCGTGGTCGAACATCATCGTGGAAAGCATGATCTCGTCAGCCCCGGTGAGCTCGGTGAGTGCTTCGAGTTCGTCGCGCACCCGAGTGGGTCCGCCGACGATGTAACCGGCAGCGTTCGCGCGGACCATGTCCTCCTGCGCCGGCGTCAGCGGGTTTGCGGCAGCTTCCTCGGGGCTCGGGAACTGTCCGGGGTTGCCGCCGCGCAGCCGGGCCATCGTCAGCTTGAGCGGGCCCGTCAAATACTCGGCGCGGGCGTCGTCGTCGGCGGCGAGGACAGTCACCGTCACCATGGCGTACGGCTCGTCGAGCACCTCGGACGGCCGGAACGACTCGCGGTATGCGCGCAGCGCAGGCATGGTTTGCCCCGGTGAGAAGTGGCGTGCGAAGGCGAACGGTAAGCCGAGCATGCCCGCGACCTGAGCGCTGAACGTGCTGGAACCGAGCATCCACATTGCGACCTGCGCTCCCAATCCCGGCACCGCGGTGATCGCAGAATATGGATGGTCTGCGGGGAACCCGCCGTAGAGGAACGCGCGCAGGTGAGCCAGTTCCTGCGGGAACTCGTCCGCGTCGGGGTTGGCCTGGCGTCGCAGCGCATGCGCGGTGACCTGGTCGGTGCCGGGAGCGCGTCCGATACCGAGATCGATCCGTCCAGGGAAGAGGGCGTCCAAGGTTCCGAACTGTTCGGCGACGACAAGCGGCGCATGGTTCGGCAGCATCACTCCACCCGAACCCACTCTGATGTGTTCGGTCGCGGCCGCGACCTGCCCGATCATCACCGCGGGCGCGGAGCTCGCGATGCCAGGCATCGAATGATGCTCGGCAAGCCAGAACCGCTTGTAGCCGAGCGCCTCCATGCGGGGCGCCAGATCCAGGGTGTTGCGCAGAGCTATGCCTGGATTGGATCCAGTGGTAATCGGGGACAGGTCGAGGACTGAGAGTGCGGGCGTCACGATATGGACAACCTGGCCGATCCAGCCCTTGTTCCCTCTATGTGGTGTCGACACGAGCAGTATGTGATTCGTGCATGCGGCAAGCGATCACGTAGTCCTTCCCACTGTCGACGGTCAGTCCTACGCGTCTCTGCGGCGAGTCGCGACTCCACGAGCAGAGCGGTATGCGCTGGGGAAGGGCCTGCGCAAACTTGCCAAGCGGTCAGTGCTCGGCGATTGGTATCCAGCGTCCGACCGCCCGGACGTCGTCGACCAGATCAATGCGTCGCACGAGGGTCGGGTCGGATCGCTGATCCCGATCAGGGTCGGGCGAATGGCGGCGTCACCATACGGCTTTCTTCGTGGCACCGCGGTCGTGATGGCTCAGGACCTCGCACACCTGCCGGCGACGGGTATACGGCCCGTGATCTGCGGCGATGCGCATCTGGGCAACTTCGGCTTCTATGCCTCACCGGAGCGAGATCTGGTGCTCGATCTCAACGACTTCGACGAGGCACATCCAGGCGGTTGGGAGTGGGATCTGCGTCGTTTGACCGCGAGCATCTGGGTGGCCGGACGGCAGAACTCGGCAACCGAGGAGCAGTGCGCAAGCGCTGTCACCTCGTGCGTCGCGACCTACCGCGAACACGTGCGCTGGCTTGCCGAACAGCCTTTGCTTGCGCGGTCTTTCCAACGCCTGGACCTCGATCGCCTGACGACGACCGCATCCGACGAGTCGCTTCGCAAGGAGATCAACCGGGCCGCAGATCGAGCGCGCAACCGGGTGAGCGACCGAGCGTTGCCCCGGTTCACCGAGCAGGACGCGACCGGCCGCCGTCTTGTCGAGGAGCCGCCGTTGATCACACGGCTGGATGATGCCGAAGCCGAGCACCTTGCCGAGGGACTCGACGAGTACCTCACAACCCTGCCGAGTCATTGGCGGCGTGTGCTCAGCGGCTACACCCTTGTCGATGTCGCGCACAAAGTTGTCGGAGTCGGCAGCGTCGGGCTACGTGCCTATGTCGCACTGTGCGAAGGCAGTAGCGCCGACGATGTGGTGTTCCTCCAACTCAAGCAGGCACGACGGTCGGTCGTGGCGCGGTATGTCCACGGTGACTCCGCATGGCACGACCATCAAGGTCGGCGGGTGGTCGAGTATCAGCAGGCGTTGCAGACGGTGAGTGATCCACTCCTGGGTTGGACGACGGTCGAAGGTCGTCAGTATTACGTCCGGCAGTTCCGAAATATGAAGGGCGCCATACCGATCGACCACCTGAATGCCGCGGCCCTGACCGATTACGCGGGCATCTGTGGTCGACTGCTCGCCAAGGGGCACGCACGGACGAGCGGTGCGTCCATGATCGCGGGCTACGTGGGAAAGTCGGACAGCCTCGACAGGGCGCTGTGCCGGTTCGCTCGTTCGTATGCCGACCAGACCGAGATCGACCACCAGCGCCTGGTCGATGCCGTCGCGCAGGGGTTGTTGCCGTCGGAGTAGCAAGTCACGCATGCAGTCCCGGTTCGCCCCATTCGCTCGCAAGACGAACAGCTCGCCGCCACCGACACAGCTCTGCGGATCGTCGGTCGTCCGACATCGCCGGACGCCACTCCGCAGCAAGCTGCCAATTGCGTCGTAAAACCGCTTTGTCCGGCCAATATCCAGCCCCGAGTCCAGCGGCATACGCAGCCCCGAGTGCCACGGTCTCACTCATCATCGGCCGCAAGACGGGGATGTCGAGCAGATCGGCGACGGTCTGCATCAGCAGGTTGTTCGACGTCATCCCACCATCGACTGCGAGCGATTGGACATCAAGTCCCGCATCGGAATTCATCGCGCCGACCACGTCGCACGTCTGAAATGCGGTCGCCTCGAGGATCGCTCGCGCAATGTGACCCTTGCTTGTGTAGCCGGTCAACCCGACGACAATGCCCTGCGCAGCATTGTCCCAATGGGGTGCGAGCAACCCGGAGAACGCGGGCACGATGTAGCAACCGCCGTTGTCGGTCACGGTGTTCGCGACGGTCTCGATCTCGGGCGACGTGTGGATGAGCCCGAGCGTTGTACGACACCAATCGACGAGTGCGCCTGCGACGGCGATCGATCCTTCGAGGGCGTAGATCGGTGGCTCGCCTTCGATCGCGTACGCGACGGTCGTGATGAGACCGTGGCCCGACTGCACAGCCTTTGGGCCGGTGTTGAGAAGGAGAAAGCTTCCGGTTCCGAATGTGCACTTCGCTGCACCGGCGTCGAAGGCCGCCTGCCCGAAAAGCGCCGCCTGCTGGTCGCCGATGACAGCCGTGATTGCGATTCCGTCGACCGGGTCCTTGGTGGACCCGAATCGAGCGACCGTGGATCGTATCTGGGGCAGCATCTTTCGGGGTACGTCGAAGATGGCCAGCATCTCGTCGTCCCAGTCGAGGGTTGCCAGGTTCATCATGAGCGTGCGGCTGGCGTTGGTCGCGTCGGTCGCGTGAATGCCGCCGTTGACACCGCCGGTGAGATTCCACAGCAGCCAGGTGTCGATGGTTCCGAACAGGATTTCACCGCGTTCGGCCCTGTCTCGGAGGCTGGGGTCGTGTTCGAAGAGCCAGCGCAATCGGGGTCCGGAGAAGTAGGTGGACAGCGGAAGGCCGGTGCGAGCGGTGACTTCCGCGACGTCGACCCGCCCGGCGATGGTCTTCACGATTTCTGCCGTGCGGGTGTCCTGCCACACGATGGCGCGGTGCACGGGACGGCCGGTGTTCCGGTCCCAGACGACGGTGGTCTCGCGCTGGTTGGTCAGCCCCAGCCCTACGACCTGACGGGCATCGATACCCGCGTCGGCGATTGCCTCAGGCACTATCGCGCGGACCGTTTGCCAGATCTGATCGGCGTCGTGCTCAACCCAGCCGGGATGCGGAAAGAATTGGTCGTGCTGCCGCTGCGAGATGGCGACCATCCGACCACCCCGGTCGAAGATCATGCATCGACTCGACGTCGTCCCCTGATCGAGCGCTGCCACGTAGTGCTCCGTCACCGGCTTCTCCCATGGCCGAGTTCACGCGAGATCGAGCGCCCTGCCCGAACGACCTGAGCGATCAACGCCTGGCGTGGACGGCCTCGGGTGTCGCAAATTTGCTCGGGATGGCCATGGACGCCCACGGCTGCGATCACCGAACCACCCTTGTCGCGGATAGGAGCGGCGATAGCCGCTATGCCGGGTTCGCATTCTTCGACTTCGGTCGCCCAGCCTTCGTCGCGTACCCGCGCGAGTTCGCGATCGAGTTGCGTCTTATTGGTGATGGTGTGAAACGTCAAGCTGTCCAAGGTGATTGCGTCGATACTGCGATACGCGCCTGGGTCGTGTGCCAGCAGAATCTTGCCGAGCGCCGTCGCGTGGAGCGTCCCCTCGGTGTCGCTGGCCTTCGATGTGGCCGCGCCGTCCGATCGAAAGACGTTGTGGACGATCACGACTCGCTCGTCGCGGTACGCCGCCACCTGGGTTGCGGCACCCGATCTCGCCGCGAGGGCGTCGGTCCAATTGATTGCCCGAGAACGAAGTTCGTTGAGGTCGATCCGCGACGCGCCGAGTCGAAACAGCGCTGGAGTGATGCGATAGCGCGTGGAGTTCGGCGCCTGTTCGGCGAAGCCCACCAGCACGAGGGTCTGCAGCAGCCCGTGTGCGGTTCCCTTCGCCAGGCCGAGCGTCTCGGCGACCCGCGACAGCGCGACAGGCTCCGGTTCCTCGGCAAGCAAGCGCAGGATCGCGGCCGCACGCTCCACCGACTGCACCGGACCCGGCATTTGCCCAGGCTACACCCGGGTATGGGCGTGTGTTCGGCATTGTCGAACACTGCACCGTTCGACAATGCCGAACGCGAGGCGTTGGCGAACGAGCGCGAGGGCCATAGCATCCGTGTATAAAGTCCAGTTGTGAGACCCAAGTCACATCTGGTCGACCATTTCTCGCAACCGAGGGATCGAACTCATGGCCACCAGCCAGCAGGTTAGGCGCACGAAATGACGTCGACTGTCGCCTACCGGGATGACGTCGAGCTACCGTCCGCAAAGGCCCGGATTCCAGCGATCGTCGGTGAACTCACCGCAGAATTCTTCGGCACGCTCATCCTCGTCTTGTTCGGTGTGGGTGTAGTCGCCCAGGTTGTCGCCGGCGGTATCGGCGATCACGACAGCATCGCCTGGGCCTGGGGTTTCGGCGTGACGTTGGGTATCTACGTCGCAGGCCGCATCAGCGGCGCACATCTCAACCCCGCCGTCACATTTGCGCTCGCGCTATTCCAAGGATTTCCCTGGCGGAAGGTTGCCCCCTTCGCCGCCGCCCAGATCGCCGGGGCGTTCGTAGCGGCGATGCTCGTGCGATGGAACTACTCGGAAGCACTCGCGAAGTTCGACCCCGGACACACGATCAAGAGTCAAGGCGTCTTCTCCACGCTGCCCGGAAACGGTGTGGCACCCGTAAGTGGCATGGGCGGGCTGCGGGATCAGATCATCGGAACGGCGATCCTGGTCTTCCTCATCTTTGTGATTACAGATGCGCGCAACACGGTGTCGCTCGCGAATATGACTCCGCTGATCATCGGGCTCGTCGTGGTCGGGATCGGAATGGCGTGGGGGACCAACGCCGGATACGCGATCAACCCCGCCCGCGATTTCGGCCCGCGACTGGCGTCGTTCATGACCGGCTACGGCTCGGCATGGCGTGATCAATACGGGGACTTGTACTTCTGGGTTCCGATTCTCGGCCCACTCATCGGCGGTGCGCTCGGTGGGGCTCTCTACAAGTTCTGCGTTTCCCGCTTCCTTCCCAAAACCCGATAGGAGCAGTCATGGCTGATTTCGTAGGCGCTATCGATCAAGGCACGACAAGTACGCGATTCATGATTTTCGACCACGCTGGTAACGAGGTCAGCAAGCATCAACTCGAGCACGAGCAGATCATGCCGCGCCCCGGATGGGTTGAGCACAATCCCGTCGAAATCTGGGAGCGATCGACTTCCGTGGTGCAGACGGCGCTCAACAGCGCCAAGCTGCAGCCCACCGATCTCGCCGCGATGGGTGTCACCAACCAGCGCGAAACCACCGTCGTGTGGAACAGGAAAACCGGGCGCCCCTACTACAACGCGATCGTGTGGCAGGACACAAGAACCGACAAGATCGCGAGCGCGCTGGACCGTGACGGCAGAGGCGACATCATCCGAGAGAAGGCCGGCTTACCGCCTGCGACGTATTTTTCCGGCGGCAAGATCCAGTGGATTCTCGAGAACGTCCCAGGTGCACGCGCGGACGCCGAGAAGGGCGACGCACTCTTCGGCAACACCGACTCCTGGCTGCTGTGGAACCTCACCGGGGGACCGGACGGTGGCGTCCACGTCACCGACGTCACCAATGCCAGCCGCACCATGCTGATGAACCTGGAAACGCTCGACTGGGACGACCAGTTGCTCGGCTTCTTCGATGTGCCGCGGGCCATGTTGCCGCAGATCCGTCCGTCCTCCGATCCGAAGGGATACGGGGTGACCTCGAAGTCGTTGCCCTACGGTGGGATTCCGCTGACCGGCGACCTCGGTGACCAGCAGGCGGCGATGTTCGGGCAGGTCTGCTTCGCCCCCGGGGAAGCGAAGAACACCTATGGCACCGGGAACTTCCTCCTCCTCAACACCGGCACCGATCTGGTGCGCAGCAAGAACGGTCTGCTCACGACGGTCTGCTATCAGTTCGGCACCGACGCCCCCGTCTACGCACTCGAAGGATCGATCGCGGTCACCGGATCGGCCGTGCAGTGGTTGCGCGATCAGCTGGGACTCATTGCCGGCGCGAGTGAGGTCGAGTCGCTTGCGCGGCAAGTCGACGACAACGGCGGCGTCTATTTCGTGCCCGCGTTCTCCGGCCTGTTCGCACCCTATTGGCGCAGCGACGCCCGCGGCGCGATCGTCGGGCTGAGCCGCTACAACTCCAACGCACACCTGGCACGGGCGACGCTCGAGGCCATCTGTTACCAGAGTCGCGACGTCGCCGAAGCGATGGAAGCCGACTCCGGCGTGCACCTCGAGGTGCTGAAGGTGGACGGCGGCGTCACCGTCAACAACCTGTGCATGCAGATGCAGGCCGACATCCTCGGTGTACCGGTCAGCCGCCCGGTCGTCGCCGAGACCACCGCGCTCGGCGCGGCATATGCGGCCGGCCTCGCAGTCGGCTTCTGGAAAGACACCGACGAACTGCGGGAGAACTGGAACGAGTCGCATCGCTGGACACCGGAGTGGACCGACGAGCAACGCACCGTCGGATACGCAGGCTGGAAGAAGGCAGTGACGCGCTCGCTGGACTGGGTCGACGTCGAATGACCGGCCACACACAATCACCGACTGGAAGGACTGTTTCACCATGAGCACAGCACAACCGTTGAGTCCGGCCGAACGCTCGGACGCGCTCGACAGGCTCGCCACCGAAGAACTCGATGTTCTGGTCATCGGCGGCGGCGTGGTCGGCGCCGGAGCGGCGCTCGATGCCGCAACCCGAGGTTTGAAAGTCGGCCTTGTCGAGGCTCGCGATTACGCATCCGGCACGTCGAGCCGCTCGAGCAAGCTGTTCCACGGCGGTCTGCGATACCTCGAGCAGTTCAACTTTGCCCTGGTGTTCGAGGCTCTGCGTGAGCGGTCGCTCGTGCTGAACACGCTGTGCCCCCACCTCGCTCGGCCGGTGCCGTTCATCTATCCGTTGGAGAAGGTGATCGACCGCGCGTATGTGGGCCTCGGAATCGGCGTATACGACGCGATGGGTGCCGGTCGCGGCGTGCCTGGTCACCACAAGCATCTGAGCCGTCGCAAGACGATGGAGTCGTTCCCGTCCGGTAAGCGATCTGCGATCCGCGGCGCGGTCCGGTTCTACGAGGGCCAGGTCGACGACGCCCGGCACACGATGATGCTCAGCCGGACTGCCGCGGACTTCGGTGCACTGTGCGCCAACAGCACGCGAGTGATCGGCTTCTTACGCGAGGAAGATCGCGTCGTCGGTGCCACGGTGCGAGACCTGGAAAGCGGGCGCGAGTTCGACATTCGTGCGTCGCAGGTCATCAATGCGGCGGGCGTCTGGACCGACGAGATCCAGGAAATGGTCGGCGGTCGGGGTCAATTCCAGGTTCGCGCATCGAAGGGTGTGCATCTCGTCGTTCCGCGAAATCGGATCAACTCCGCGACCGGAATCATCACCCAGACGGAAAAGAGCCTGCTCTTCATCATTCCGTGGGGAAGCCACTGGATCATCGGCACGACGGACACCGACTGGTCGTTGGACCTCGCGCATCCCGCCGCGAGTGAGACCGACATCGACTATCTGCTCACACACGCCAACTCGCTGCTTGCGGATCCGCTTACGCGCGAGGACGTTGTAGGCGTCTACGCGGGGCTTCGGCCGCTGCTGGCCGGTGAGTCCGACTCGACGAGCAAGTTGTCACGTGAACACGCTGTCGCGAGCCCGGTGCGCGGGCTCACAGTCATCGCCGGCGGCAAGTACACGACGTATCGAGTGATGGCGAAGGACGCGGTGGACTCAGCGGTCCATGGATTGGAACGCAATGTTCCGAAATCGTGCACCGAGCGCGTTCCGCTTGTCGGAGCCGACGGCTATCTCGGGGCCTGGAACTCGCGCCAACTAACGGCCGAACGGACCGGGCTGCACGTATCCAAGATCGAGCATTTGCTGGGTCGATACGGGACGCTGATGTCCGAGCTGCTCGCCTTGATCGCGCAGCGCCCCGAGCTGGGTATGCCGCTTGCCGGTGCCCCCGAGTACCTGAAGGCGGAGGCCTACTACGCCGCGAGCCACGAAGGCGCCCGGCATCTCGAGGATGTGCTCACGCGCCGGACCCGAATCTCGATCGAGGTACCGGATCGGGGAATCGCCGCTGCTCGTGAGGTCGCCGATCTGATCGCCCCCGTTTTGGGTTGGGACGCGGCCGACATCGCCCGCGAACTCGAGCACTACGACGCTCGCGTCGCCGCCGAGATCGACTCGCAGCACCAGGCAGACGACCTGACGGCCGACGCCTCGCGACTGGGAGCGCCCGATGTGCGGCTCGGCGCGACGACCCTCGAAGAGGGTGTGGCGCTATGACGGTCGGACGCCGGGAACGCCCGGACCGCAACCTCGCCCTCGAACTTGTGCGGGTCACCGAGTTCGGCGCATTGGCTGCCGGCCGGTGGGTCGGTCGCGGGGACAAGGAAGGCGGCGATGGCGCTGCCGTCGACGCGATGCGCCAACTCGTCAGCACCGTCTCGATGCGCGGCGTCGTCGTGATCGGTGAGGGCGAGAAAGACGAAGCGCCCATGCTGTACAACGGCGAACTGGTCGGCGACGGCAATGGGCCCGACTGCGACTTTGCGGTCGACCCGGTCGACGGAACAACGCTGATGGCCAAGGGCATGCCGAATGCCATCTCGGTGCTGGCGGTGTCCGAGCGCGGATCGATGTTCGACCCGTCCGCCGTGTTCTACATGGAGAAAATCGCCGTCGGGCCGGAGGCCGCTGACGTCATCGACATCACGATTCCGGTGTCGGAAAACATTCGCCGGGTCGCGAAGGCGAAGCACTCGTCGGTTTCGGACATCACCGTGTGCATCCTCGATCGGCCGCGCCACAGCGGTCTGATCCAAGAGGTGCGTGACACCGGAGCACGCATTCGGCTGATCTCCGACGGCGACGTCGCGGGCGCGATCGCCGCCGCTCGACCGGACTCCGGTACCGACATCCTGATCGGCACCGGCGGCACGCCCGAGGGCATCATCTCGGCTGCCGCGATGCGCTGTATGGGTGGTGCTCTGCAAGGCCGTCTCGCGCCCACCGACGACGCCGAACGGCAGAAAGCCATCGACGCCGGTCATGATCTCGACCGCGTGCTGCTCACCGAAGACCTGGTTTCCGGCGAGGACATCTTCTTCACGGCCACGGGAATCACCGACGGCGACTTGCTTCGCGGTGTGCGGTACCGAGCGGGTGGTGCGACGACTCAGTCGATCGTCATGCGATCGAAATCGGGCACTGTCCGCATGATCGATGCCTACCACCGCCTCGACAAGCTCCGCGAGTACGCCGGCTTCGACTTTGTCGGCGACGACGACGCCTACCCGCCTATGCCATAAATCAGTCGCTCGTCATCCACGACTTGGTCGGCGGCTTGATCCACATGATCTTCTCGTCGCGATGAGCTGGGATGGCGGAGGGATGGTCGGGATGTTCCGCCGCCCAGGCATGCTTCTCGTCTAGCAGTTCGGTGACCGTGTTCCAGGTTGCCGAACTGCTCGGCGGATTGACCCCGGCGGCTCGTGCGAGCTTCCTGCGTCGTTCATCGGTGAGACCGTGGAGTTCCGAGGTTGTAATGCCGAGGTCCCAGATGTAGCGGGCCAGGCGCACAGCCTTCTCGCGCCGCTTCTTCTCGGCCGCATCCGTGTGCGCAAAGTCGGGATCGGATGTGTCCATTGCGCTCACTCTAGGTGCTCGAGCGCCAGCTTCAATAAGGTGTCCAGCTCATCGACGAGGTAGCTGCCGATGACATCGATGTCCGGAACGAGTTCGCGGCAGCCGATCAGACCGAAATGTAGTTCGCCGCCGTAGCTGTTGACCGTGATGTTGAAGCCCTGGCCGTCCATGACAACCGAAACCGGGTAGTTGGCAACCAATTTCGCGCCACCGAGATAGACATCGACGTTCGGACCGGGCACGTTGGAGATCACCAAGTTGAACGGCGGGATGCGATGGGGCAGGCCCATTGCGAACGACACTCGCGCGGCGCGAGCTACCAACGCAGGCGGCGCGAAGTCCGTGACGTCTTCGATGAGCCCAGCTGGAATGGCTGCCTGCTGCGCCTTCGCAACCTTCGTGGCGTCGTGCACGCGGGTGAGTCGCTCGACCGGGTCGTCGAGATTTGTCGGGAGTGAGGCAAGCATCGCCGAAACCTTGTTGCCCAGTTTGGATTTGCTCGCTTCATCACGAACCGACACGGGAATCATCGCAACCAGCGGGGCGTCCGGAAGTGCATCGTGATCAATCAGCCAGTGCCGCACAGCGCCGGCAGACATCGCCATCACTACGTCGTTGACCGACATCCCGAATGCGTTCTTCACTGTCTTCACGTCGTCGAGCGAAACGCTGCGGATGGCGAAGCGTCGATGAAGTGTGATCTCGTCGTTGAACGGTGTCCGAGGCGCGAGGCCTGGGGCAGTGGCGATTACGTCACCGTCGCGCGAGCCGCGACCGAGAACGGTATCGATGTAGGGCTTGGCGTAGCTGCCGACGAGCGGCAGTGAGCGGCTCATCGCTGCGGTGATCCGGGCGGCGCTGAGTGGCCTCGACGCAAGCGATGTCGCTGCGCGCGCAAGCATGGCTGTTCCGCTCGGCGCTGGCTTCGGCTTGAATTCTGTTGCAGGAGAAGGCTTCTTGCCCTCCGGAGTGAGATCGAGCAGGACCGTCATCAGCTCGGCACCGGACACCCCGTCGATAGCAGAATGGTGCATCTTCGTGTAGACGGCGAGTCGCCCGCCCGAGAGTCCGGAGATGAGGTATGCCTCCCACAGCGGGCGACGCCGATCGAGTGGCCGCGAGTGCAACCTGCTGACCTGCTCGGTGAGTTGAGCATCCGAACCCGGTGCGGGAAGACAGATTTCGCGCACGTGGTACTCGATGTCGAAGTTCTGATCATCGATCCAGTACGGCTGGTCGAGGCCGAGTGGAACGAACTTCAGCCGCTGGCGCAGCAACGGGATCAGCGGTGCGCGGTCGTTCATGAGGGTGGTGAGCGCCGCTAGGTCCAGCGGCGTCGGCGAGCTACTCGGATCGAGGATGCACACGCCGCCGACGTGGCCGGTCGAGTTGTGGGTTTCCAGCGTCAAGAAGGCAGCGTCGAGCCCGGACAGTTGTTTCATCGATGGTTCCTTTAGTTT
>JBBSKP010000102.1:0-17110 GCA_038256175.1 Mycobacteriales bacterium | reverse complement strand
TTCTTGTAGTACGGGTCGGGGGCCTGCATATGCGATGAACTCGCGAGCGGTGATCCCGATGCCGCCCAGGTCGGCTGGTCGGCCGCCGCGACAGATGGTGTGGCAATAGCGAACAAAGCGGCGCCGACGAAACCCGCGCAGGCCAGACGAAAAATCATGTCGAACTCGATTCCAGAGAGTGCTGCGAGCAAAGGCGATCAGGCTCGCGGGCACTGAGTCTGTCACGGAAAGTCGGCATTGAGGCCCCGGTCCGGGACAATCGACGGCAATGTTCGAGTTATCGAACTCCGCGTCGGTTTGCCGGTCATTACACTCGTACCGTGACACAGACCGAGCGGCAGCTCAGCGTGCTCCACCTTGCCGTACTCGGACTGATCGGTGCGGTGCTCGGCGCTGGGAGATTTGCCGGCTCGACCGTTGCGTCGGGGGCTCGACTGGTGCTGAGTCTGCCGGGTGGTCGGGGCATCGAGCAGGGGATCAGCCAGGTCGAGCGAGCCCTGTTCGACACGGTAGCGAGCCGCCTGCAGGCCGATGCCGAGTACGACGAGGAACTCCCGTTACGCGCGCATATGTCGGACCTGCTGCAACGATCGACGGCCATCGGAGCCAATGGTGACCGTGACCCGCTGTTCGGCGCGATCATCGAGCAACTCGTTCCTGACGAGGCGCGGATCCTCGCGGCGCTGTCCTCTGGAGCGAGCTTTGCCGCCGCCGATCTTGTGGTCGGTGGCCGACTGCGCGGACGCGATCGGGTCGTCCTTCGGAACGCGTCGATCGTCGGCAGTGACGCCGGCGTGGCATTCCGCGACTACGTTCCGCGCTACATGGCCAGATTGCACGACGAAGGGTTGATCGAGTTCGGGCCCGAGGGCAACGGACGTGACCTCATCGCGCAGTACGAGCGGCTCGCGGTCGACCCGACGGTGCAGGCAGTGGAACGCGATAGCGAAGGATCGGTGCGAATGATTCGCAAGACGGTGTCCATATCGCCTCTGGGACAACGATTCTGGGCTGCCGCCGGCCCCGAGTGAGCGGACGCCGCTAGTGCGACTGCACCGGTTCCTCGGACACTCTCAGCGGGACGTTCGGGTCGAGTTCGATGCCGAGTTCGCGTAGGCGGTGGTCGAAGATCAGCCACGCGTGGGTGGTCAGTCGCTCGATGATCTCGTCCCGGGTCGCGTCGCGGTGGGCGAGCCACCACGACAGGGATGCGTCGATCAGGCCCAGAACGCCGACGATCATGCCATCGACGAGGTCGGTCCCGACACCGAGTTGGGGAATGTAGCGGACAGCGGCCGCCGAAATCTCGGAGGCGAGCGCGCTTCCGCCGACCCGCGGCTGATCTGGACTGCGCCGGTACTGGCGATGCAGCAAGAACCGGTAGAGGTTCGGATGCTCGTCCGCCCAGATCACGTGCTGCGCCAGCGGCTCACGAATTGCGTCCAGCGGAGTTCCGTTGACGTCGAGGTTGGCGCGAATTCGTTCCGTGAGTTCGCGGTGGACGCGACGAGCCACGGCGAGGTCGAGGTCTTCCTTGCTCGCGAAATGCCGGTAGACGTGCGTCCGCGCAAGGCCCGCGCGGTCCGCAATCTGGCTGGTCAGCGCGCGGGGACCCTCTTCCTCGATCGCATTGATGGCAGCATCGACTATCCGCTTGCGCCTGTCGTCACGGGCGGGATTGCGGCTCGTTGCACGGCGGGCGGCGGTGGTATCCACCCAGTGTTTCGACTCCACGTTGTTACCGTATCCCGCCCGGCGACCGCCTTCGTCTGGTACACGGTGTACCCGGTGTACCCGGTGTGGTACACACTGTACCCATGACTACATATCGCTCCAGCTGGATGGACGAAGACCTCGATGCCCTGCGCGAACTGGCGCGCTCGTTCTGCGAGAAGGAGATCAAGCCGAACACCGAGAAGTTCATCGAGCAGCATCACGTCGATCGCGACCTGTGGAACAAGGCCGGCGAGCTGGGCCTGCTCTGTATGTCGATCCCGGAGGAGTACGGCGGCGGTGGCGGCACCTTCGCGCACGAGGCGGTGCTGATCGAGGAGCAGGCCCGCGTCGGCGACACAGCGTGGGGACAATCCCTGCACAGCGGCATCGTCGCGCACTACATCCTGCAGTACGGCACCGAAGAGCAGAAGAAGCACTGGCTGCCGAAGCTCGCAAGCGGCGATGTGGTCGGCGCGATTGCCATGACCGAACCGGGCACCGGCTCCGACCTGCAGAGCGTCAAGACCAAGGCGATCCGCGACGGTGACGACTACGTCGTCAACGGATCGAAGACGTTCATCACCAACGGTGCGCAGGCGGATCTGATCATCGTCGTCGTGAAGACGGATACGTCCGAAGGCGCCAACGGCATCTCGCTTGTGTTGGTCGAAGGTGACCGGGAGGGCTTCCGTCGCGGGCGTGTGCTCGACAAGCTCGGGCAGAAGGGCCAGGACACGTCCGAGTTGTTCTTCGAGGACGTCCGCATTCCCGTGTCGAACCTGCTCGGTACCGCCGAGGGTCTCGGCTTCATCCAGTTGATGCAGCAGCTTCCGCAGGAACGCCTCATCATCGGTGTCGGTGCGGTAGCGGGCATGGAAGCGGCGCTCGAGCACACGCTGCGGTACACGAAGGAGCGCCACGCATTCGGCAAGCCGGTGTTCTCGTTCCAGAACACCAAGTTCAAGCTCGCAGAGGTCGCGACCGATGCCAAGATCGCGCGTGTATTCGTCGACTACTGCCTCTCGCAGCACCTGATCGGCGAGCTCGACATCCCGACGGTCGCGATGGCGAAGTGGTGGACCACCGAGCGCGCCATGTCCGTTGCCGACGAGTGCCTCCAGCTGCACGGTGGCTACGGGTACATGACCGAATACCCGATCGCTCGGATGTGGGTCGACAACCGCGTGCAGAAGATCTACGCGGGGACCAACGAGATCATGAAGGAGATCATCGCGCGGTCGCTGTAGCACTAAACTTCGCCGAATGATGCTGTCGCTGCAGGAGATCTCCGATCGGATGGAAATCCAGGATCTCCTCGCCGCGTACAGCGATGCGATCGACACCCAGAACTGGGATGCGCTCGACGATGTTTTCACCACGGACGCCGTTATCGACTACACCGAAATGGGCGGCGTCCGTGGCACTCTCGCCGAGATCAAGGAATTCCTCGGCAACGTGATGCCGAACTTCGTCAGCTATCAGCATCTGGTGTCGAGCACAAAGCTGACCTTCGATGGCGACACCGCCCGCGGGCGAACCATCTGCCACAACCCGCTGATCTCGGACATCGGTTCCGGGCGGACCTTGGTGACTTTCTGCGGTCTCTGGTACCGAGACACCTTCATCCGCACGGCCGACGGTTGGCGGATAAGCGACCGTTACGAGGAGAAGAGCTACTTCCTCAACGCGTCCGATCGGGCCGACGCCTGACGCGGCTGGTTGGACGAGAGATCGCAACACCGGCCGATGCCGCTATGGCTCCTGTAACCGCACCGATGCCGGCCGTTGCAACAGGTATCGCGAACCACAGCGAGACTGGAAGCCGCGGTGCGGGTGTCGGCGTGAAGTCCATGAATCGCGAAGTGGTAGAGAATCCGGCCGGTGCTGGCGGCAGCGCCAAATCCTCGCTGTTGGGGGCGACGAAGTAGGTGGTGCCCGCCGGTTCAGGCAGTCGGTCGATGGCCCACACGCCTGCCGCGGCGACGCCGAGTATTCCGCCGAAGATTCCCGCGACGATTGTTGTTCGGATCTTGAGATTCATCATCGGGCAGAACACTAGGCCGTCCGCTCGAACTCTCTTCGAATTCAGTGCTCACTGATTGTCGAAAAACTAATTCCTGATTCGACGTATCAGTAGAGGCACAAACGCCGATGTACCTAAGAACGCCGGCGACGATTGAAGGAGGACCGCGATGAATGTGCTCATCGAAATGACGGCCTTGTCGGTCGGACGTCCGTCTGCTGACGCGAGCGCCGAGTGCGTGGCCGCGTGGTACGAGGCAAAGGCACGGCTGCACGAGCACCTTGCCGCACAAGGGGGTCCCGACAGTGCGCGGGAGAGTGCGCTCGCAGTTCGTGCGCACGAGCGTTCACAACTACTGCTGAATCGCGAAAGCGATCGCGCAGTCGCATAAGCCCCGGGGTGGCGGACTGAAGGTCACCTTCATGCAGGTCAACTGCAAGAAGGTGACCTTCAGTCATTTCTGGTGAGCTGTCGGACCCGCATGCGAACATATGTTCGTGTCCATTCGAGCCCGCGCGGAGGCGACGATTCTGCATGCCGACCTCGATTCGTTCTATGCCTCGGTCGAGCAACGCGACGACCCGAGCCTGCGCGGCCGACCTGTCATCGTCGGCGGCGGAGTCGTTCTCGCAGCCAGCTACGAGGCGAAGGCGTACGGCGTTCGTTCGCCGATGAACGGGCGCGAGGCCCTGCGCTTGTGCCCACAGGCTGTGGTGGTCGGCCCCCGAATGGCTGCGTACTCCGAGGCGAGCAAAGCCGTGTTCGAGGTCTTTCACGACACGACGCCCGTTGTCGAAGGAATCTCGATCGACGAGGCCTTCCTCGACGTCGGCGGGCTGCGGCGTATATCGGGGACACCCACGGAGATCGCGGCCAGGCTTCGTAGCGATGTGAGCGAGCAGGTTGGTCTGCCGATCACCGTCGGTATCGCCCGCACGAAGTTTCTCGCCAAGGTCGCAAGCGCGGTCGCCAAACCGGATGGGCTGCTCCTTGTTCCGCCAGGTGAGGAGCTGGCATTTCTGCATCCGCTGCCCGTCGAGCGACTGTGGGGAGTCGGCGCTGTCACCGCCCGAAAACTGCATGAACACGGCATTCGACGGATCGGCGAGATCGCGGACCAGTCTGAGTCGTCGTTGGCGGCGATCCTTGGGCGCGCGTCGGGGCGTCATCTCCTCGCCTTGTCGATGGCGTGCGACCCTCGGCCGATCGAGGTCGGTCGTAGGCGCCGGTCGATCGGTTCGCAACGGGCAATGGGACGACGTCCGAAGTCGTCCGAGGAGCTCGAAGCAAGTGTTCTCGGCATCGCCGACAGGCTCGGCAAACGGCTGCGCGCCGCGCATCGGGTGTGCCGAACGGTGGTGCTTCGGTTGCGGTTCGACGACTTCACGCGCGCAACCCGGTCGCACACGCTGGCCGAGGCGACGATGCACACCGAGACGATTCTTGATGCCGCGCAGGGACTATTGCGTGCTGCGATGCCACTGATCGAGATACGTGGGTGCACTCTCGTGGGGCTCTCGCTGAGTAACTTGGAGGACGACGACGTGGTGCAGCTCGTGTTGCCCTTCGACCCGCAATCCGGAAGTGCACTCGACGCGACCATCGATGGTTTGCGCGACCGGTTCGGATCGGCTTCGGTGACTCGAGCGGCGCTGCTGGGGCGTGACCATGGAATGGCGGTTCCGTTGCTACCCGACTGATCGGATGACATCCGAGTCGGCGAAGCGCTGCCCCGCTGCGGATTCGTGGACGAGTTGGCGTCTACGCGATCTGTGGCTCGACGGCGTTGTTGATCTTCTTGATGACGTCAACCAGTCGACGGGTCTGCAGTTCATCGAAGATTGCGCTGGGACCGGAAGGCGCATTATCGGTGAACGGCGACTCGAACAGCAGCCCGGGATCCATTTCGCCGTGGCGTGTCAGGTGCCCGACGATCAGGTTGATGAAGTCGATCTGATTCGCGGTCGCGGTCCGACCTTCGAGAAACTCGGAGAAGGCCTCGCTCGCGGCCTTGCGGTCGAGACCGACCAGCGAGCGAATGAACCGGCCGAGGCCGTGCGCGTTGTCGATCGCCCGCTTCATATCTTCGGGATCGCCGACACCGCTGCGAGCCAAGAGTTCTTCGAGTGAATCGAGATCCGCCTGGGTCAACGGCTTACCGGTCTTTACCTTCTGCAGGGCCAGGTTGTCCGGCTGACTGAGCAGGTGGTTGCGCACCTTCGCCGTGAACCGGTCGACGTTCGTTCCGGAACGTTCCGGCGGCATCTCGACTTCGACGACGTCGCCGAGGGTGTCTTCGAAGTCCGTGTACACGACTGCACGTCGCTTCCTTTCGAGAAGACCGACGATGGATCGCAATTCCCGACGCGCGTGTTCGAGCATGGGCAAGGTGATGTCTTGCCACCATTCGTCGCCGGCGACGTCGCGCAACAAGGCCTCTTGCTCGCGCACCTTGGGAATGGTCAGTTGCTCGAGCAGCCCGTCCGCGATGTCATGGATCGCCGCTTGCCGTCGAGCGAACGTATCGTCGGCATACAACAGCGAGAGTTGCCCTTGCAACACCATCAAATCGAATCTCTTTGCCAGCTCATCGGAGTCGCCGACCGTACTGGGTAGCGGACCGATGCTAGCGACAAGCTCCGCCGCCTTCTGCGTGGTCAGCGATTCCCATTCCGCACGGCGGCGATACTTCTCGACCTCGCGCCGACGAGAACGTACGAACGTATTGTCCAGCGGCATGCCACACACGTAGTCGTACAGAATCTCGACGGTGTCGTTCCGCAGCGCTACATCGGTCCGCTGCCGGTCGAGTTCGGTGATGAGTTCGGTACGGGCGGTGAATAACCGCTGGGACAGCGGCGCAGTCACCGACCCTTCGCTGGCGTCGGGATGCGCATTGAAGAAGTCGATGTTGCCGCATACGTCGAAGATGAAGAAGTCTTTCTTGTCCTGTCCCGGCCCGTAGAGGTCTGGTCGTAATCGGGTGCCCCGGCCGACCATCTGCCAGAACTTCGATTTCGACCGAATCGGTTTGAAGAACACCAGATTCACCACGTCAGGGATGTCGATACCGGTATCGAGCATGTCGACCGAGATCGCGATGTGCGGCGCCTTTGCCGGATTGGAGAATTCGTCGATGAGGTGCTCGTTGTGTTCGACAGCCGCGGTTATCACGCTCGCCCAGTGCCCCTTGTGCTCAGGGAAGCATGAGTCGAATCGCTCGGCGATGAAGTCTGCGTGCAGTTGATTCTTCGCGAAGATGATGGTCTTGCCGATACGGTCACCGCCGGCTACTCGGTGCCCACGCTCCATCAGCGTGGCAAGCACCTTGTCGACGGTGTCCTTGTTGAAGAGCCATTTGTTCACGGCTTCGCCGTCCACGCTGTCCGGTACGTCGCCGTCGTCGTCCCACTCGGCCTCGTCCCAGCGTTCCTTCTCCTCGTCGGTCAAGTTGTCGTAGCGAATGCCGGTTGACGGAAAGACCAACGGCACAGTGACCGCGCGCGGAGGGACCAGCCATTTGTCGGCGATCGCCTCGTCCAGGCTGTAGTTGTCGGTCGGCACGCCGTCTTCGATACCGAAGAGCTGGAAGGTATTTCGGTCGACCTCATCCTTCGGAGTAGCAGTCAGGCCCAGCAACAGCGAATCGAAGTAGTCGAAGATGTGCCGATACTTCTGATAGACGGATCGATGCGCTTCGTCGATGACGATGAGGTCGAAATAGCCTGGACCAAACCGCCGTTCCGATCCTTCGATCTCGTTGATCAGCCCCAACATCGTGGGGTAGGTCGCCGCATAGACCCGGCCGTCGGCATTGCGCTCGGTCAGCAGATTCACCGGCGACGAATCCGGCAGCACGGTCTTGAATGCGTTGACCGCCTGACGAACCAGCGCCCGCCGGTCCGCCAGAAACAGCACGCGTTTGGCCCAGTTCGCCCTCATCAGCACGTCGGTCAACGCGATGACAGTTCGGGTCTTTCCTGCACCGGTTGCCATGACCAGCAGCGCTTCTCGGGCGTTGTCGTTCTCGAACCGCTCTGACACCCGCCGGATCGCGCGCGTTTGGTAGAGCCGGTCCACGATCGAGGAGTGGATCTCGATTTCGGCAAGCTTGCGGTGTGCGGTACGCCGCTGGACCATCAGTGCCAGCTCGTCTCTGGTGTGAAAACCTTCGACCCGGCGCGGTGCGTAACGCTGGTCGTCCCAGAGGTAGTGGTCGAATCCATTGGTGTAGTAGATGATCGGGCGCTGTCCGGTCATACTCTCCAGGCAGTCGGCATACAGTTTCGCTTGGTGCTGGCCCACTTTGGCGTCCCGTGAGGTTCGCTTCGCTTCGACAACGCCCAGCGGGAGTCCGTCGGCGCCCCAGAGGACGTAGTCGACAAAGCCCTTCTTGCCGTCGGGCATTCCGGCAACCGGATACTCCCGATCCTGCTTCTTGTCTAACAGCCAACCTGATTCACCGAGGAGAAGATCGATGATGTCCGTGCGAGTCTGAGCTTCTTTGTAGTCGTGGGTATCCGGTACCGCCGCGCTGACTGCCTCCGCTGCGGCAACTTGTTGTTGCAGCTGTGCCACCAGCTCGTTCTCGCTCGACTTCTGAATCTCGGCCTCGGTCAGTGCGGCGTCGCGCGCCCTCAGTTGCTCGACCAGGTCGGCGATCCGCCCCTCGGCCTGCTCGAGCAACTCGTCCTTGGCGGCGAGGTCGTCTGCGAGCTTCTGCAGCTGCAGTGCGGATTTGGCCGATGCAGAAGCTCCAGGTTGCGGCAGTAGTCCATGGTCGAACTGGCGATCCGCGGCCGGGCGGCTGGACGGCTGCGTCGCGAACTCCCGCGCGAACCAGGACAGTACGTGAAACAGCTCGGCCAGCACCTTTTGCGCGGCGTCACGCGGGACGGCCTTGTCTTCGTGGACAGCCGTGTTGCCCATCTTGCGGATCAGGTTCATCTTCGTCTGTACGCGGCGGTCGACGATCTGCATGAACGACGGCTCGTGCAGGCGTGCCGCGAGGTCGGAGCGGTATGCCGAATCCAGCCCTTTGACCTGGTAGATCCACTTGACGGCGAGTTCGGTGGCCCGTCGCGAATAGAAGCAAGTGGTGCGCGGGTCGAAGTTCGCGTCGCGTTCGGCCTTCTTCGCCTCGGCGTGTAGTTGCGGCCATTCGGCGCGCAAGAAGTCGAAGTTCCCGTCCATGACCGCAATCCCTCCCTATGCCGACTGCCTGATCTCACACAGCCCGGCGCTCCTGGTGTGGAGCCAAGGGACATTACCGGGAGGCACCGACACCGCCGATGGACTCTGACAAAGTTGTTCTGTTCAATTAGGTCTCCGCTGGGTGTATCAACTTCTGAATGTGTTCTGTATCTTTAGGCAGCGAAGGGGTGCGACAAAATACTGGTCTACCTACTACGGGATCGGAACCCTAATGCCACGTGGCCGCCCGAGTAGAGCTTCGGTCTACGACCGTTTCGCAGCAGCACTCGACGAACTCGCGAGGTTCGGAGGGATGCCACTTCTAGAAGAAGCGGCGCCTATCTGGGATGACATCTGGCATCTCGAGGCCCACAACTCGACTGCGATCGAGGGAAACACCTTGGTGTTGCGTGAGGTCGAGGCGTTGCTCGATCGCGGCCAGGCTGTCGGGGCCAAGCCCCTTAAGGATTATCTGGAAGTTCTCGGGTACGGCGAGGCGGCCCGGTGGGTGTACGCCCAGGCCACCTCGTCGGACAACTACGGCGGCGAAGGGCTGCTCACAGTCACAGAGGTGCGGATGATCCATGAGCAGGTTCTGCGTCCAGTGTGGGAGGTTGCTCCGCACCCTGATGCTGGCGGCAATGAGAGCCCCGGCTCATTCCGACAGCACGACATCCATCCCTTCGGCGGCGGGATGAAGCCGCCCAGTTGGGTCGATGTTCCGTCACGAGTGACCACCTGGGTCGACGATGTCAACGCGGTTGCAGACCAATTGTCATCGTTGTCGACGAAAATGCCTGAGCCGAAAGATATTCCGTTGCAGTTGGCGAAGATTCACTGCGACTTCGAGCGAATCCATCCATTCATCGACGGTAACGGCCGGACGGGTCGACTCCTTCTGAATCTCATTCTGGTGCGCCTCGGCTTTCCTCCGGCGATCATGTTCAAACGGGATCGCGACCGTTACCTCTCCGCGCTGGACCGTGCCGACAGCTCCGATTACGGTCCGCTGGCCGAACTGATCGCCCGCTCGGTGATCGAAAACTTGCATAAATTCGTCGTTCCGAGCATCGCCGGTCCGGCCCGGCTTGTACCGTTGCAATCCCTGGCAACAAAGGAATTGGGCTACAACGCGCTCCGGCAGGCGGCTCGACGTGGCCGCCTGGAGGCAACAATCGGATCAGACGGAACGTGGCGGTCGAGCCGGACAGCAGTCGAGAACTATAAGAAAGCGCGTTATTCGCGAGGATGATCGGGTAGACCCACCGTCGTTTTCAGCGAGCCGACCAACTGACGAAAAAGGCGACCGATCAGCAGCGGATCAAGATCCCAGATGTTGCCGTGCGGGTCGTCGACCAGATCGGGACTGGACACGTTGTGCCGCTTGGGGATACGCGCGGTAGGCAGGGATGCTTTCAACGTCGTCTCGGAGATCTCCCCGGGATTCTCGGTAAGAAGTTGGAGCCCGAACTCGGTGATCTTCGAGTATCCGTTCCGAATCTGGGTCACGCGCTGCCCGTCGGTCAGCTGCATCTCGTCCGCAACCGACTGCCGGAGGTCGGCGGTGCGCCAGACTTCGCCGTCCGCGAGGACGGACAGTGTCGGCCGAGTGAATGCCGGCCATGCGGGAAGGATCGGACTCTCGTGTCGCTCACAGCTCTCCTCGGAATGCGCGGGATTGGAGGGATGCGAAGAGAGCATCGAGTTCGGTCAGGGCGGTGCGGTGGTGGGATTTGAGTGCATCGATCAACTTAGTCTTCGCCGCGAAGTTCAGCTGAGTTGCGATAGGCGGCAAAAGGATTGGCAACTCACGAATCGGTCCCTGAAACAGGTTCGCCTGACTTGATGCATTTGCGCGCTGCTTCATCAAAGCCTGCATGGCAGGTGTTTGAAGGTAGTGCATCGCAAATTCGGGTAGCAGTTGTTCGCTGGAGAATCGGAGCTGGACTTTCTGCACTCGCTGCCCGTCGTTGCTCCCCGACTGATCGAGTGACACCCGAGTCGGCGAAATCATCGGTGTCCGGTGATGCTGACGGGCATACTGTCGGCATGGAAACCGCCCGTGTGCGGATAGGCGAAAACGTTGCGCTCCGCACCACGGTGAATCGGCTCAGAGCCAATGGACAGCGCACATCGGCCGGCCGCCGTCCGGGCGCGAAGGATCTCGCGCTCGGTGGTGCGATGGCTGCGTTGACACTTCTCGAGCGGGCCAACGAGTTCGCCGACAGCAGGGTCGAGCGGGCGCAGCAGAAGGAAACGGCGGCAGCCGAAGCCGAATTGACGACACTGCATCTACGTGAGTTTCCGCCTGCCCGTCGTCAGGTGATTACAGCACGCCGCGAGCGCGTTGGTCCAGCTCGAAAATTGTTGCAGCGCAAGCCAAGTAAGCCGTCGTCGCATAGGTTGGCGGCGCAGGCGGTCGCTGATGCCACGTGGGAGCGGTTGCAGGCGCACGATCCGGTCACCGTCATCACCGAAGTCGATTCAGCCTTTGCCGACAGCGCCTTTCCGGCGGTGTGCGTCGACGCGGGGGTCGATGGCAGAACGAAATTCGTCACCGCCGCCGTGATCTTTCCCGGACCGAGGATCGTGACCGGAATGGTCCGCGATCCCGGTGCGCGACGCGCCCGCGAACGGACGCTGGCGGAAGTGGCCGACGTGTATCGCGACGCGGTTGCATCGACGGTGATCGCAACTGCGAAGGAGGGTTTCGCGAACGCGCCGGCGGCGGACGAGCTGCGGGTCATCGTCGTCCGCCGCGAACGCAAACCGCTACGCAGGGTCGCGAAGCCCGTGGTCGTGTACCGCGGAATATTCACGCGCGCAATGCTCGACCGAGATTGGAGCAAGGCGTCGGCGGCGCGCGTGATCGCCGACGCGAAGGGCGTGCTGATCAACGATCGAGGCGACCGGCCACTGAAGGCAGTGATCGTTCGCCGCCGATCCGAACTGGCGCAGCTGCTGGATCGCGTCGAGGGTGCTGGTTAAGTCGCGGTCTGCATCTTCATGCCGCCGAGTTCGATGACGTATTCCTTTGGTGTCCTCTTAGCCGTCGCCTCCGAAGTACGGTCGGATTCGATTTGCACCCCTTGGCGGGTGCCCCGTCTCGGGTATCGAGCACCAGACAAATCGGACGACTTTGTCGGTGGTTGCAGCAATACTGGCGGTGCAGGAAAGACGCATCGACGAAAAGACGCACAGTAAAGGGGAGTCATGGCTGACGCGATAGTGGCCGAGGGGCTGGTAAAGCGGTACGGGAATGTCACAGCACTCGATGGAATGGGCCTGACGGTGCCCGAGGGAACTGTGTTCGGCTTGCTCGGGCCGAACGGCGCAGGCAAGACGACAATGGTGCGAGTGTTGACAACACTGTTGAAACCGGACTCGGGCAAGGCGCGGGTCGCGGGCTTCGACGTGGTGGATGACGCACGAGAGTTGCGGGCGCACATAGGCGCTTCAGGGCAGTACGCGGCTGTAGACGAGTACCTGACAGGCGCAGAGAACCTGGAAATGGTCGGCCGGCTGTATCACCTGGGCACCAAGCCAAGTAAGGAACGCGCGCGCGAGTTGCTCGACAAGTTCGACCTCGCGGATGCAGCGGATCGGGTGGTGAAGGGCTATTCCGGCGGTATGCGGCGGCGGTTGGACCTCGCCGGTGCGCTCGTCGCAAATCCGCGCGTTCTGTTCCTCGACGAACCGACAACCGGGCTCGACCCGCGCGCGCGGATCGGGCTCTGGGACGTCATCGAGGAATTGGTCGCCGGCGGCACAACGCTGCTGCTGACGACGCAATACATGGAGGAAGCCGACAGGCTTGCCGACAAGATTGCGGTGGTCGACCACGGCAAGGTGATCGCGCTCGGCACCGCCGACGAGTTGAAAGACCAGATCGGCGGCGAGCGAATCGAGCTCACCGTCAACGACCCGGCCGACCTGGAGCGAGCTCGAAGTGCGCTGACCAGCTTCGCGGTCGGCGAGATCCACGTCGATGCCAACGCCCGGCACGTGACGGTTCCGGTGGCGGATGGATCGGTTGCGCTGGTCGAAGCGCTCGGTCGGCTGAACCTCGAGGGCATCAAGGTGCGGGACGTCGGGCTGCGACGCCCGACGCTCGACGATGTGTTTCTTTCGCTCACCGGGCACGAAGCAGAAGCCGCCACAGCCGATGACAGCGATCTTGCGAAGGAGTTCAGCCGATGAACGCGGTTCAGATGGCGGCGGTCGATGGGATCACCATCGCCAAGCGAAATGTCATCAAGATCAAACGAGTGCCGGACCTGCTCGTGTTCACGGTCATGTCGCCGATCATGTTCGTCCTGCTCTTCGCGTTTGTCTTCGGCAGTGTGATCGATATGCCGGGCATCTCGTACCGCGAATTCCTGATCGCCGGAATCTTTACCCAGACGGTGATCTTCGGCGGCACGTGGACCGGGCTCGGCCTTGTGGAGGATCTGCAGAAGGGCATCATCGACCGGTTCCGATCACTGCCGATGTCACCGGCGGCCGTGCTCATCGGCCGGACGACAAGCGACATCATCATCAACGTCGTCAGCTTGGTCGTGATGTCACTGACCGGGCTGCTGGTCGGGTGGCGAATTCGAACGTCGTTCCCGGAGGCACTCGCCGGGTTCGCGCTCCTGCTGCTCTTCGCGTACGCATTCTCATGGGTGATGGCGGTCGTCGGCCTGTGGATCCGCACCCCGGAGGTCTACAACAATGCGACGTTCATGGTCATCTTCCCGTTGACGTTCATTGCCAATACATTCGTGGACAGCTCTCGATTCCCGACCGTGTTGAGGGTCATCGCGGACTGGAATCCGGTATCGGCGCTGACCCAGGCAGCTCGAGAGCTTTTCGGGAACACCAACCCAGCGATGGTGGTCTCCGACGCGTGGCCAATGCAGAATCCGATTGTGGCAACGCTCCTGTGGACGGCGTTGATTCTGATTGTGTTCGTACCGTTTTCGATTCACCGGTACCAGAAGGCGGTGAGCCGATAGCGGCTTATGGGAGTCGGTCGTAGGCCTTCTCCAGCGGAGTCCAATCGGGCAGCTCGAGCAAGAAGTCCCGTTGCAGCGCGCCGATCAATTCCGCCGCGGTCGATAGTGTTCGCCGCTCGGTCGGGCCGTCGAGATGGTGAACAGCCAACTCTCGGCCACCGAGCGCGAACCGTCGGTCCGCTGCGGGACGGGCAACCATCAGGCCGTTGACGAAATGCGATGCGGGAGAAGTGGATAGGTACCAGTTGGCTGATACATAGTCGACGGGGTACTGCCGCTGCAGATCGAATCGATAGGTTGTGCGCCACTCGCCGCCGAGGCGGGCCTGCATCGCGTAGTCGCCGTCCAGGTCGATGAGGCGGAACGGCTCGTGTGGTGTCGGCTGTTCGGTGTCGACCTCGAGGCGAATTGCTCCGGTCAGGGTCAGGCCACCGAATCCGACGTCGACGATCCAGGGCTCGTTGTCGATGGCCACTCGCAGCAGCATGTGACTGCGGGGCGAAATGGCGGTGGTCGGTGCACCCCACAACACTCGGGCGGCGAGCGCGGTGACGTCGAAGCCGATGTGCAGCAACACTGCGCGCAGAAGCAGATTCTGCTCGAAGCAGTAGCCGCCGCGGCGGTTGTTGACGAGCTTGTCCTGTACGGCGCCGAGGTCGAGGACGACCGGTTCGCCGAGAAACGGGTTGAGGTTCTCGAATGCGATCGCCGAGCTGTGCAATCCGGTGATGTCTCGCAGCGTGTGCAGGTCTGGTTTCGGTTGTGCCGAATAGCCGATCCGGCGGAAGTAGGCGACGAGGTCGAGTTCATCTGCGACGGTCATGGTTCCATTCTTATACAACTGTCCAGCTGTCGGCATGTCCGATTACTGTGACCTAAAGTGTCTGGCCCGAAGTATCTGGAGGATTCGATGACGAACGAGCTCGCCACCGAGAGCGCCGAGGTACCCAGGGACAAGGGCCACCGGATCGCCCGTGGGTGGCCGGTATTCGCGATTATCTCGGTGGCGATCCTCGCCTTCTTGGCGGGCGGTTTCGGCGGTTCCTACCAGGGCAAACTCGCCGAGGTACAGAAGAACGACAACGCATCGTTTCTGCCGTCATCGGCTGAATCGACGAAGGCGTCCACCGAGGCCGAGAAGTTCTTGAAGGTCGAAAGCATTCCGGGTTTCGTTGTGTTTCAACGTGACTCGGGCTTGACCGCCGAGGACAAGGCCAGCGTTGCCAAAGCTCAGACAGCGGTCGCAGAAGTAGCGGGCGTCGACAAACCCGCGATGCTTGCACCCCAGTTCTCGACCGACGGCACCACCGCCTCGCTATACGTTCCCCTGATCGCCAAAGAGAACGGGACGGCGGTCAACGGTCCGGAGCTGTCGGCGGCGGAAAAGAGAGTGATCGCCGCCGCGGAACAAGCCGCGGAAGGACAGGACGGCCTTGCGGTCCATGGGGCGGGACCGGGCGGCCTACTCGTGGCGTTCATCGACTCGTTCGAAGGCCTCGACGGCACGCTGCTCGGGGCTGCATTGCTCGTTGTCATCGTGATTCTGTTGTTCGTGTATCGATCGCCGGTCCTATGGATCTTTCCGATCATTTCCGCACTGCTTGCGCTCGGGTTGGCGTCGATTGTGATCTATTACCTGGCGAAACACGACGTGCTTACCCTCAATGGGCAGAGCCAGGGGATTCTGTTCGTCCTTGTGCTCGGCGCGGGAACCGACTACGCGTTGTTGCTGATCTCTCGATACCGCGAAGAATTGCATGAGTACGACAACAGGTTCGACGCGATGATCAAGGCGTGGAAAGAGTCCGCCGCGGCCATCTTCGCTTCGGCCGCCACAGTAGTCATCGGCCTGCTCTGTTTGATGTTCTCGGAGCTCAACTCGAACAAGGGTCTCGGTCCGGTCGCAGCGATCGGCATCGCGTGCACCGTCGTGGTGATGATGACGTTCCTTCCGGTCGCGCTCGCAGCCTCGGGCAGGTGGGTCTTCTGGCCGAGGAAGCCGAGGACCGACCATCAATCCGACATCTCGACCCATGGGATGTGGGGTAAGGCGGCCGAGTTGGTTGTGACGCATCGGCGCCGCGCATGGATCGGGGCAACCGTGCTGTTGCTCCTCGGCATTTTCGGTGTTTCGGCGCTCGACACAAGCGGGCTCACGGTGCAGCAAAGCTTCACCAACGAGCCGGATGCAGTTGTGGGACAACAGATTTACGATGCGAAGTTCGACAAGGGCGCCGGCGCACCCGCGGTGATCGTCGCCAATTCGTCGGCGAGCGACGCTGTCAAAGCAGCCGCCGCTGGTGTCGAAGGTGTCTCGACCAAGCCGGGCGCGATCTGCACTCAGGTGGACCTGGTCAAGCTTTCTGCGTTGTTGTCGCAGCTCGGGGGCATACCCGGCGGCGCGGGCCAGTGCCCGCCGCCGACGATGGAGGTAGCGCCGATCGATGGTCGTACGGTGATCAACGCGATGCTCGTCGATACGTACGACTCGCCTGCCGCGTTGCAGACGATCGAGCGACTTCGTGCCGCGCTGGGGGATCTGCCGGACGCGGACGCGCTTGTCGGTGGAAGTTCGGCGGTGACGCTGGATGTGCGTGACGCGGCGGTGCACGATAGGAATCTGATCATCCCGATTGTGCTTGTCGTGATCTTTGTCGTGCTTGCACTGTTGCTGCGGGCGCTGGTGGCACCGATTCTGCTGATCGCGTCAGTCGTGTTGTCATTTGGCGCCGCGCTCGGAGTCAGTGGATTCGCTTTCGAGCACATCTTCCATTTCGCGGGCGCAGACCAGTCGTTCCCGCTGTTTGTCTTTGTGTTCCTCGTCGCCCTGGGTATCGACTACAACATTTTCTTGATGACCCGTGTGCGGGAGGAGACGTTGGAATTCGGCACGCGGACGGGAATCAGACGTGGGCTGGCGGTCACCGGCGGTGTCATCACATCCGCCGGTGTCGTGCTGGCAGCGACGTTCGCCGTGCTCGGCGTGATGCCGCTCGTCTTCCTCGCCGAGCTCGGATTTGCAGTGGCATTCGGGGTGTTGCTCGACACGATCGTCGTTCGGAGCGTCCTTGTTCCGGCGCTCGCTCACGACATCGGCAAATCGATCTGGTGGCCGTCGACGCTGGCCCGCGGAAAGGACTAGTGCGCGACCTCGGCTGAGGAAGCCTTCGCCGGAGCA
>JBBSKP010000101.1:0-17120 GCA_038256175.1 Mycobacteriales bacterium | reverse complement strand
GCCGATCGCCGCTCGCATTCGCTATTTCATCGCAAGGTTGATCGGAATTCTTCGGCCGATGCGATTGCGGCCGCGCGGGAACGCGAATTTATGGCGGCGGCTCGCGCATTCATCGCAGGTTCCTGATATTTCGCGGCACCTAGGGTGCCGATTTACCACCCTAGGATGACTACTTTCCCGCGACAGTCGAGCCGACAATGGTTCAGGGGGCTAACGGGTTCGGTTAAAGAGCAGGGGCAAACGTGAGTGGTCTGATGGTGCTCGCTGTCGCCGTACTTCTCGCGATGGGACTGGTCGGGGCCAGTATCGGGATCTACAACAGGTTGGTTCGCAAACGCAACGCAGTCGAGCGCGCGTGGGCGCAGATCGATGCGCAGCTGCGCCGGCGGGACGACCTCGTTCCACACCTGATAGACGCTGCCAAGCGCTACGTGCACCGCGAGCAACGCACGTTCGAATCCGTCACCGCTTCGCGCGCGGCCGCGAATCAGGCGAGCGGACCCGCTGAGCGCGCGCAGGCCGAGAACGCGCTTACTGCAGCCCTCCGTAACGTCTCCGTGGTTGCCGATTCCTATCCGCAGTTACAGGCGAGCCGAAACTTTGCCGAACTGCAGGCGGAGTTCTCCGACACCGAGAATCGAATTGCCTACTCGCGGAAGTACTACAACGACGCAGTCCTGGCCTATAACGGCGCCGTGCGCGCTGTGCCGAGCAGCCTGGTCGCCGGCATCGCGGGTTTCCATGCACGAGAGTTGTTCTCCACCCCAGAAGTCGAGCGGGGCGCGGTCCACGTGTGATGTTGACCGGACGCTAGATTCTGTCCATGACCGACATCGTTGTCGAAGCGCCCGCTGGCCCGATCAAAGCTGTCCTCGAAATTCCGCACGGCGAGGGCCCATGGCCTGGCGTCGTTGTGGTGCACGACGCACTAGGAATGAACGCTGACATCAAACGAATTGCCCGGCGGATCGCGGACAAGGGATACATCGCGATCGTGCCGGACCTGTACTCCCGCGGTGGCAGGGCGCTGTGTATCACTCGGGTTTATCGCGAGCTGCTCAAGCACGAAGGGCGCGCATTCGACGACCTGCTCGCGTCTCGCGATCACCTGGCTTCACGAGCCGATTGCACGGACGCGATCGCGGCGGCCGGGTTCTGCCTTGGCGGCGGATTTGCTCTTGTGTTGGCGCCCAAGGGTTTTACTGCGTCCGCCGCCTTCTATCCCTCCATTCCGCCCGCTCACTACAACGACATTCTGGACGGTGCGTGCCCGGTTATTGCAAGCCTCGGTGCCAAGGATCCGGTGTTGCGCGGTGCTGGACCCAGGCTGGAGCGCCAGCTCGAAAGCAAAGGCATCGAGCACGATGTGAAGACCTACGACGGGGTCGGTCACAGCTTCGCCAACGAGATAACGGGTCAGCCGTTGCTGCGCATCTCCGGTTTCGGTTACAACGCAGAAGCGGCGGAAGATGCATGGGCTCGAGTGTTCGCGTTCTTCGAAACACATATGAGCACTACCTAGTACCGGTGGTTCCGGCTACATTGGTCGACTATGACTGATGTTGTCGTTCACACACCCGATGGTCCTGTAAACGCTGCGCTCGAAATTCCCTCGGGGAAGGGGCCTTGGCCAGCTGTCGTCGTGCTCCATGATGCGGTGGGGCTGGGCCAGGACATTCGCAACAATCTGAAGCGCTTGGCAGATCAGGGCTACGTTGCGCTCGCGCCGGATCTGTACTCGCGGGGCGGGCGGGCGCGCTGCATCACGCGCGTGTTCAAGGAACTGCTGACGCAGAAGGGCCGCGCGTTCGACGACATTCTGGCTGCCCGCGACACACTTACCAGCCGCGATGATTGCACCGGAACCGTCGGCGTCGTCGGATTCTGCATGGGCGGCAGGTTCAGCCTCCTGGTCGCGCCCAAGGGTTTCGATGCAGCCGCGCCGTTCTATCCGGCTCCGCTGCCGCGCAAGCTCGACGAGGCGCTCGAAGGCGTCTGCCCATTGGTCGTGAGCCTCGGCAAGCGGGATCCGATGTTGATCGGCGCCGGGGCAAAGCTCGAGAAAGCATTGGAGCGCAAGGGAGTTGCGCACGACGTGAAGAGCTATGACGGGTGTGGTCACAGCTTCGCCAACGAGATGCCGGGTCAGCTATTCTTGAAGATCACAGGCTTCGGTTACAACGCTGAAGCGACCGAAGATGCATGGCGGCGGATCTTTGCGTTCTTCGGGACGCACTTGGCCGCGAGCTGATTCACGCGCTGGCGAGTAGGTCGACCAGGATCAGCTCGGTCTGTCGGTAAATCTCGACGCCCACGAGAGGGGCGGGTCGCGGTAACGGTGGTGCGGTCGATCGATATCGATGCCCGCTCGGTGTCTTAACTTCGTATCGGTGCAACTGCGCCCGGGTCTTGGGTTGCGGTTGTGCTGCCCACCCGTCGCCCTCTTTGGCGTAGTTGCATGCTGCGCACAGTCCGGCACCGTTGTCGGTGGTGGTCGCACCACCCTCGGTGTGACGCTTGATGTGATCGCGTGCCCGGATCGGCGCATCACACCATGGGGTCCGGCACGTCCGATCCCGGACATCGATGAAGCGGCGCAAACCGACCGGGAAACACCGGGATTTGGACTCCATCGCCGTCAACGCCCCCGTTGCCGGATGCGCGTACACCCGCCGGAGCTGCAACACCGCCGCGGCACGATTAGCCTCGGCGTCGGTGTCGACCGCTTCAGCGTCCACGGTGTCGGCAGCGGCGTTGTCTTTGGTAGCCGTGTCGTCGGCTTCGTCTGTGATGTCGGCGTTGTCGGTGTCGGCGCCAGTCTCAGCAGCGGCATCAGCAGCGGCGGTGTCCGTGGCTCCGCTATCGGCAGCTTCGGCGACCCATTGCCGCGCCAACCCTGCCGGGATATCGCCGTAGCCCTGGACATGCGCCGGGGTAGACCCGGACCCGAACAACACCTCATCGGAGATCACCAGATTCACCGTGATCGGCTGCTCTGCTGCGGTTGTGACTCCGGTGATCCGGGAGACGAACAAATCCGCCATGATCTGCGCCCGGGTGCGGCCTTCCGCGTCCCCGGTCGCGAGGATCGAATCCGCGTCCCGACCCAACGTCGCATGCACCGCCACACCCTGCCTGACCGGGAGCAACGCCGTCACATACGCCATGGTGTCCGGCGCCGGTCGACTCGACACGCGTCGGTCCCCGACTGCTTTGCGGTTGCGACGCACCAACGCTGCCGCATCCAACCGCGCCGCCGCAGTCATCGCTTTCGCCGCGATCATCCGATCACCACAGCCGGCGAGTGTGGCGGGGTTCGAGCACAGTTCCTCGTCGATGCGGGCGCGGTCTTCGCGGCTCAGGCAGGAGGTTTCGCGGACCAGGATGGTGGCTCGCCATTCCGAGAGCGAGCCCTGTTGCAGTAAGGCGAACGTGTGTGGCATTTCCCGTACCAGCGCGATCGCCAACCCGAGATGACGGGACCCTTGGTTCGGCGACTCCGAGCGTGCCAACCCGACTTCCGCCGCGATCCCCTGGCCTTGCTGGGCGGTGGGGATGCCTTTCTCCGCGCGTTCGGTGCGTCGGGTCCGGTCGAACTCGTCGGTCGCCAGTGCTTGCGCTGCCGCGCACGCGGATTTCAGTCCTTCCAGCGCCCGGAGCGTATCGAGCAGACCCGCAGCGTCGAGTCCGGCGCCGACCGCTCGCAACGCCAACGACATGCCATCGATGCGTTTGGCTTCGAACTGGCGAACCGGCGATCCCTCGGACTCGAACATACATTCGATTCTATCAGAATGTGGAGAGCAAAACTAGGCAGCAGAGCGGAGTCTTCGCCCGAAATCGGCCGGCGCCTCGGATCTGGTCGAGTTGGTCCGATCGACCTATTCGTCCTTGTTTGGAGCGGGCCTTTTTGTTGAGGGCCTACTGCCGGATGGTCGGCTCTCCGGAGGTAGAAAACCGCTGAGCCATCGGCCCGGCAGCTTGGCCGCCATCTCCGTGATCGGGCCTGCGGCGGATCCGAGTAAACCGGTAGTTTCCTGCAGGATCTCGACGCTGCGATTGAGCTGTTCGAGGCTCGGAGCCAAGGTGGACAGCGTGGCGGAGACGTTCACCATCTGGTCGAGTGGACCGCCGGGGACGACCAATCGCTCGATCGCTCCGTCCTCGGCGATCAGCGTTTCGAGAATGCCGCCCTCTTCGAGCAGTCGCTCGATGATGCCGCCATCGGCCGTGAGTCGTTCGAGCGGTCCGTTCGGTGCGACGAGCCGATCGACAAGTCCTCCGCGCTCGAGCGCCTTGTCGACGATGCCTCCTTCGGCGGTCAGCCGTTCGAGAGCGCCGTCCTCTGCGGTCATGCGATCGACCAACCCGCCGGGGGCGAGCAGTCGCTCGATGGGACCGTCCGGTGCGAGGACTCGGTCGAGTGGGCCGTCGTCCGCGAGCGCGCGTTCTACCGCGCCGCCAGGAGCGGTGAGTCGATCGGCAACGCCACCCGGTTGCAGCAACCGGTCGAGCGGACCGCCCGGTCTGAGCGCCTGGCCGAGAGCGCGATCGTCCTGCAGGAGTGTCGACATCCGGCTGAGCAGTTCGAGCGGGGTGCCCATCGCTGGATTTCCCACGTTCAAGCCGCTGGTGGCCTGAGTCTGCAACGCAAAACGGGCCATGCCGATCGAGGTTTCGGCGACGACGAGGGCCGAGTCCGCGGCGGCAAACGCCGCCTTCACCGGCAGCATCACGATTGACGATAGGTCCACGCGGTAACTGTATGTGCCTCCGTTGGCGGACGCGTGGGATTGGTCCCTTGACGGAATGCGCGCAAGCCTCAATACTTCGAACTCTTAGTATCCGATACCTATAGAACCGTATAAGTGTTCCAACCTCCGCAATGAACAGTCAGGAGTAGCAAGTTGGCTACAGCACGAGCATCCACAGATCGCCAGCGGAATGGCGCGGCGTTCCCGCAAGCAGAGAATCCCTTGGTGTCGCCGAAGAACGTCGGGCGCGTCTCGCGATTTCAGCTCGACACCGTAGATCCGACTCGCATCGACGAATACCTTTCGCGGAAAGCGACATTCGCGGTGACGGTGAAGGTGCGATACGCCGAGCCCGTCAGTCAGATCTGGTCAGCGTTCATCAGCGAGGACGCCTTCACCTGGATGCCGACTGTGAAGGGCGCGCCGTACCGCGATGCCGGTCAAGCTGTTGGCGCCGGATCGCGTCGACTGATCGTGAGCTCGCTGTTCGTCGGCCAGGAGCAATACGAGATCTTTGTACGGCCGAACGACTGGCCTTCAACATCTCATCCGCGTCGCTTCCCGGATTGAAGTCCCTCGTCGAGGACTACCGCTTCTCCTCGACGACGACGGGCGGCACCGAACTCGTCTGGACCGTCGGCCTCACCCCGAAGTTGCTCGGCTTCCTGCCGTTACGTCTGCTCGCGCCACTTGCGCGCCCGTTTCTCAGGCTCGGAATGCGCGGGTTGGGCCCGCTGTCCAGCCGACGCCGGTAGGGCTTTCACAGGAAACTCGCAGGAACCGCCCAGCACCAGCCAAGGCGGGTGGCGCACGCTGTAGTGCGTGACCACTGCAACTCCCGAGGCTCGAGTTCTCGTTATCGACGACGAACCGATGATCGTCGAACTGCTGTCCGTCAGCTTGCGATTCCAAGGCTTCGAGGTCGCATCGGCCAGTAACGGCGCCGAAGGCCTCGACAAGGCGCGCAGCTTCAGGCCCGAGGCGTTGATCGTCGACGTGATGATGCCGGGTATGGACGGCTTCGGGTTGCTACGCCGGCTGCGCGCCGACGGCGTCGACGCACCGGTGCTTTTCCTGACCGCACGCGACGAAGTCGACGACAAGATCACCGGGCTGACGCTCGGCGCCGACGACTACGTGACCAAGCCGTTCAGTCTGGAGGAAGTGGTCGTGCGGCTGCGCGTCATCCTGCGCCGTTCCGGCAAGAACAGCGAAGAGTCGAGCCCGTCGCGCATAGCCTTCGCCGATATCGAACTCGACGACGACACCCACGAGGTCTGGAAATCGGGGGAGCCGATCGCGTTGTCGCCAACCGAATTCACGCTGTTGCGTTACTTTATGGTCAATGCGGGCACGGTACTGAGCAAACCCCGAATCCTCGATCACGTGTGGAGATACGACTTCGGTGGTGAAGTGGGTGTCGTGGAGTCCTACGTGTCATACCTCCGTCGCAAGGTCGATACCGGCGACAAGCGATTGATCCACACGCTGCGCGGCGTCGGGTATGTGATGCGAGAACCGCGTTAGGGATGGGTCTGCATTCAGCATTCGGTGCGGCCGGCAAGAAGCTGTCCGGGATTCCGCTGCGGTTCACACTCGTTGCTGCCCTTGTGGTGATGGCCCTGCTCGGCCTGCTGGCTTCCGGTGTGGCGGTGACGTCCGCGATCGAGAAGTCGCTGCTGCACCGGACCGACCAGCAGCTGCGAGAAGCCGCGCAAGGCTGGGCGAAGCCACGGTCGATTCGGCCGCTGCCACCATTGGACGAGCCAGGTCCCGGCCGACCACCCACCCTGTTCTACCTCCGATTGCAGAATCCCGACGGCCGGACGCAGCTCGTCATCAACGACGGCACCGACCAGCCGCTCCTCCCCGAAACCCCGGGGCGGGCGCCGATCACGGTCCGATCTGTCGGCGACTCCTCGGTCGAATGGCGGTCGTTGACGACGACCACGCCCGAGGGTTCGACCACCGTTGCGATCAAACTGACCGCGAACAACGACACGGTCGACAAGCTCATCGTGCTGCAGCTCAGCATCGGTGCCGCTGTTCTCCTCGCGCTCGCTTTCGGCGCGTACTTCGTCATCCGACGTAGTCTGCGTCCTTTGGTTGCTGTCGAAGGCACCGCCGCAGCCATTGCGGCGGGCGACTTGCATCGCCGAGTCCCGGTGCGCGGCAACAATACCGAGGTTGATCGGCTCGCCGTCGCGCTCAACGGAATGCTAACTCAGATTCAGCGGGCATTCTCGGCCACAGCGGCATCGGAAGAAGCGGCTCGGCGTTCGGAGGCCAAGATGCGCCGGTTCATCGCGGACGCAAGCCACGAACTGCGAACGCCCCTGACCACGATTCGTGGCTTTGCCGAACTGTTCCGCCAAGGCGCGACAACGGACACGGCGATGCTCATGAATCGGATCGAAAGCGAAGCACTGCGGATGGGCCTGCTCGTAGAGGACCTGCTGATGCTCGCCCGGCTCGACGCGCAGCGTCCGATCGAGCACAAATCCGTCGATCTGCTCACGCTGGCGAGCGACGCTGTGCACGATGCGCGCGCCATCGCCGCCGATCGCACGATCAACCTCGAGGTGATCGACGGACCGGGAACGCCCGAGGTCGACGGTGACGACGCGCGACTGCGGCAGGTGTTGTCGAACCTTGTGGGCAATGCGTTGACGCACACCCCGCCCGACGCGTCCGTGACCGTGCGGGTGTCGACGACCGATGACTATGCCGTGCTTCAGGTTTCGGATACCGGCCCGGGGCTGCCGGCCGACGAGGTGGACAAGGTGTTCGAGCGGTTCTACCGCACCGATTCCTCACGCACGCGGGAGAGCGGGGGAACAGGGCTCGGCTTGTCCATCGTGTCGGCACTCGTCGCCGCCCACGATGGGACGGTGAGTGTGCAGAGTGCCCCCGGGCGGGGAGCAACGTTCACGGTGACGCTGCCGCGCAGCGGTGTCGAGCGCGACCGCGCGCCGGTTCAGGCAGGAACGTTCTCGCCGTAACCGAGATCGCGCAATGCGGCCTTCAGCGTCGCGGCGGCCGCGTCCATCGATTCCGGCGACGGGTTGGTATCGGCGCCCGCGATGTCGAAGTTGCCCATCTCCCACGCTGGGAAGACGTGTAAGTGCAGGTGCGGCACCTCAATCCCAGCGATCAGCAGCCCGGCGCGCGGCGCGTCCCAGCCCTTGCGAACCCCGCGGCCGATTGCCTGCGCAACGGCCGTCACTTTGCCGAAGACGGCGGGATCCACGTCCTGCCAGTGGTCGATCTCCTTACGGGGAACGACGAGTGTGTGGCCGGGGGTCACCGGAGCAATCGTGAGGAATGCGACGACGTCTTCGTCCTCCCAGACGAATCGTCCAGGTAGGTCACCGGCAATGATCGCGCTGAAAACGGAAGGCATGCCCCGAGAATATGCGCATAGCGCGCGGAGGCGCACAGGCAACTGCCAGCTTGGGCCCAGGGACGCCGGAGCTTGCCGCAGCAGAGTCATGACCATGACCGAATCACTGACCTGGACGGATCGGGCATCGTCCGGAGTCGTCGCAGGCCCGACTCTCGATATCGTCATCCCCGTCTACAACGAAGAAGCCGACCTCGAGGCATGTGTTCGCCGGCTGCACCGATTTCTGAGCGGCGAGGTGCCCTACTCGGCTCGAATCACGATCGCCGACAACGCCAGCACCGATTCGACCCTCGCCGTCGCCTACCGGATTGCGCTCGAACTCAACGGCGTCCGGGTCATCCACCTCGACGCGAAGGGCCGCGGCCGGGCACTGCGGTCGGCCTGGGGTGGCTCCGACGCCGAGGTGGTCGCGTACACGGACGTCGACCTCTCGACGGACCTGAACGCGCTCATGCCGCTCGTGGCGCCGCTGGTCTCGGGCCATTCCGACATTTCGATCGGTTCGCGCCTGAGCCGCACCTCGCGTGTCGTGCGCGGTCCGAAGCGTGAATTCATCTCGCGGAGCTACAACCTCATCCTGCACGCCTCGTTGCGCGCGAAGTTCTCCGATGCGCAGTGTGGGTTCAAGGCGATGCGATCCGACGTTGCCCGCAAACTACTTCCGCTCGTCGAGGACAGTGAATGGTTTTTCGACACCGAACTACTGGTCTTGGCCGAGCGGATCGGACTGCGCATCCATGAGGTTCCGGTCGACTGGATCGATGATCCGGACAGCAGGGTCGACATCCTCGACACCGTTCGCAAGGACCTGCTCGGCGTATGGCGCTTGGGTCGGGCGCTGTCACTCGGCACATTGCCCCTCGACGAACTCCGGCGCAGCCTCGGCCGCGAGCCACTGGTGCCCGGCGTACCTCGCGGGATGATCAGCCAGCTGGTTCGATTCGGAATCGTCGGCGGCGCAAGCACAGTCGCCTACGCCCTGCTCTATCTGGTGCTGCACTCCATGATCGGTGCGCAGGCCGCGAACTTCGTTGCGCTGCTTGCCACGGCGATACTCAACACCGCAGCCAACCGAGCTTTCACCTTCGGCGTACGCGGATCCGCCTCCGCAGCAAAACATCAGATGCAGGGCTTGCTGATCTTTGCCTTCGGTCTACTGCTCACCAGCGGATCGCTGTTCGTGCTCCATCAGTGGGTGCCGTCCGCGCCAAAGCACGTCGAGCTTGTCGTCCTGGTATCGGCGAACCTGATCGCCACGATCACCCGATTTGTCGGCCTGCGCTGGGTGTTTCGCACCGCCGATGTCGAGGTCAGCGCATGACCGCCACCGTAACGCAGCCACGCCCATTCGAGGGTGTCGTTGCGCCCACTCGCCGAAAGCATTGGGAGTACTACGCTCTGGCTGCTCTGCTGGTCGGTACGGCCATCGCTTACATCTGGGGATTGGGTGCCGCCGGCTGGGCCAACTCGTTCTATTCCGCTGCAGTACAAGCAGGTTCGGTCAGCTGGAAGGCGTTCTTCTTCGGCTCTTCGGATGCGGCGAACTCGATCACCGTGGACAAGCCACCAGCATCGCTCTGGGTGATAGCGCTCTCCGTTCGACTCTTCGGTCTCAGCAGCTGGAGCATCCTGATCCCGCAAGCTTTGCTGGGTGTCGGTTCGGTTGCGTTGCTGTGGGCCAGTATTCGCCGATACTTCGGTGCCGCAGCTGGGTTGCTCGCCGGCCTGGTGCTCGCACTCACTCCGGTGGCGGTGCTCATGTTCCGGTTCAACAATCCGGATGCGCTGCTGGTGTTCCTCATGATCGGCGCGGTGTGGGCGCTACTGCGCGCTGTCGAGGACGGTCGGACGCGGTGGTTGGTCGCTGCCGGAGTGTTCGTCGGGTTCGGCTTCCTGACCAAGCAGCTCGCGGTGATGCTGATCGTGCCCGCGCTTGCGTTGACCTACCTGCTCGCAGGCCCGCCCAAGTTGGGCGAGCGGCTATGGCAATTGCTTGCAGCGGGAGTCGCAGTGGTGTGCTTGGCCGGCTGGTGGCTACTCGCCGTCGAGCTGTGGCCAACGTCCTCGCGGCCGTGGATCGGTGGCTCACAAAACAATTCGATCCTCGAACTCACGCTCGGCTACAACGGTCTGGGCCGGCTCAGCGGTGACGAAGCAGGCAGCGTCAATCCGGGCAGCGTCAACCCGGGCAACATGCCAGGATCGGAAGGGCTGGGTCAAGGTGGTCCGGGCGCCGGCATGTGGGGATCGCCGGGCATCACCCGGATGTTCCAACCTGAACAGGGCGGTCAGATCGCCTGGCTGATTCCGGCTGCGCTGATTCTGCTGATCGTTGGAATTATGTTGCGGGGCAGGGCTCCACGTATCGATGCGCGCCGCGCCGCGCTCATCGCCTGGGGTGGTTGGCTACTTGTCACTGGCGTCGTCTTCAGCCTTATGGCCGGCATCTTTCACGCGTATTACACGGTTGCGCTTGCACCCGCGGTCGCCGCACTTGTCGGTGCCGGTTCGGTTGTCGCGTGGGAGCAGCGCGACCGACTGTGGGTTCGGTTGGCGCTTGCCGGAACGTTGGGTGTCACCGCCGCGACGGCGTGGGTGCTGCTGGGGCGTACCGCGGATTTCGTTCCCTGGCTGCGCTGGGTGATCGTAGCGATCGCGATAGTCGTTGTGGTGCTGCTGATTTCACGTGCGCAGCTGTCACGACGATTGACGGTCGTCGCAATTCTTGCGTCGCTGGCGGTCGGCCTTGCTGGACCGATCGCATACGGGGCAGAGACGATTTCGCGGCCGCGCTCCGGGGCAATCGTGTCGGCCGGACCGAATGTGGGATTCGGCGGTGGCGGACCAGGTGGAATGGGTGGACCAAGGAAGGGCCGGCCGATGCCTCCGAACGGCGGCATGGCTGCTGCCATGGAGGGAATGATGGGCGGCGCGGGCGGCGGATTGTTGAATGCCAGCAGCCCGAGCGAGCGGATAGTGATGATGCTCGAGCACGACGCCGATGCCTTCACGTGGGTCGCCGCGACGACCGGTGCCATGAGCGCGTCGGGCTATCAACTCGTCACCGAGGAGCCGGTGATGCCGATCGGCGGTTTCAACGGATCCGACCCGTCGCCGACCCTGGATCAGTTCAAGCAGTACGTGTCCGACGGCATGGTGCACTACTACATCGCGAGCGGGATGGACCGGATGAGCAGTGGGTCGGGTGGCTCGGGTCAGATCGCCGAATGGGTTGCGGCCAACTTCACCAAGACCGAGGTCGACGGCGTGACGCTGTACGACCTGACGATCCCGAAGGGCTGACCAACTACGCTGAGCACCGTGCGCGTACTCGTTATCGGCTCCGGAGCCCGTGAACATGCCCTAACCCTGGCGCTGGCGCGCGATCGCGCGGTGTCTGCCGTCGTGTGCGCTCCCGGCAACGCCGGCATCGCGGAAACGGCCGAGATTGCACCGGTCGACGTGTGCTCGGGTGACGAAGTTGTCGCGCTTGCACGGAAGGTGCGTGCCGACCTGGTGGTCATCGGGCCCGAGGTTCCGCTCGTACTCGGCGTCGCAGACGCCGTGCGGGCAGCGGGAATCGCGTGCTTCGGACCGTCGGCCCAGGCCGCCCGTATCGAGGGCTCGAAGGCCTTCGCAAAGGACGTGATGGCTGCCGCAGGTGTTCGCACGGCGCACAGCGAGATCGTCGACACCCCGGCCAAGCTCGATGCCGCACTCGACAGGTTCGGACCCACGTGGGTGGTCAAGGACGACGGGCTCGCCGCAGGCAAGGGCGTCGTCGTCACCACCGATCGGCTCGCTGCCCGTGATCACGCGGCGGAGTTGCTCGAGAACGGCCACCCGGTGCTGCTCGAATCGTTCCTCGACGGCCCAGAGGTATCGCTGTTCTGTTTCGTGGACGGCGACACGGTCGTACCGCTGCTTCCGGCCCAGGATCACAAGCGCGTCGGCGACGGCGATACCGGCCCGAATACCGGTGGCATGGGTGCCTATACGCCGCTGCCGTGGCTACCCGATGACGTTGTCACCCGCATCGTCGAAGACGTTGTGCAACCGGTCGCCTCCGAAATGGTGGCGCGTGGCTGCCCGTTCTCGGGACTGCTCTACGCCGGGCTGGCAATCGGCACCGCCGGACCCGCTGTCGTAGAGTTCAATTGCCGCTTCGGCGATCCAGAGACGCAGGCGGTGCTTGCGCTGCTCGACAGCCCCATCGGTGAACTGCTCAACGCCACCGCGACCGGCACACTGGCGGCCGTCGCGCAGCCGCAGTGGAAAGACGGCGCAGCCGTGACCGTCGTGCTGGCCGCCGAGAATTACCCGGCCCGGCCACGTACCGGCGACGTGATCACCGGCGCGGACGCCGAGGGCGTGCTGCACGCCGGAACAGCCTTGCGTGCGGACGGCGCCCTCCTCTCGGCGGGTGGGCGGGTGCTCAGCGTCGTCGGAGTTGGCGCGGACCTCACGGCCGCCCGCGCGGATGCCTACGCGGCGTTGTCGTCGATCAAGTTGCCCGGCAGCCATTTCCGCACCGACATCGGGCTCGCGGCGGTCGAGGGCCGGATCGCCATCTAGTTGAGTGACAGACCGTGCAGCGCCAACCAGCGCTGCGGGTCGACATGTTGACCGTTGATGATGACTTCGAAATGCAAGTGCGGTCCGGTGGAGTCGCCGCGGTTGCCGATGCGCGCGATCTGCATGCCGGCAGGGACGCGCTCACCGACGGAAACGAAGAAGTCGTACATGTGGCCGTAGACGGTGATTGTGCCGTCGTTGTGGCGAATCCGGACCCATAGCCCGTAGCCAGATGCCGGCCCGGCGTCGATGACCGTGCCTGCTGCAACGGCGTAGATGGGTGTGCCGATGGCATTCGCGATATCGATGCCGGCGTGGAAGGTTCCCCAGCGTGCGCCGAAGCCCGAGGTGAAGGCGCCACGGGCGGGCAAAACATAGCCACCGGCTCCAGGCACAATGGAACCGGTCGCACCGCCGCCCGACATCCACGGCTGCCATTCGCCGGCGACCGCCGCCGCGGCTTCCCGCTTGGCTCGCGCGAGTGTCTGCTTCGCCGCTGCTTCGACGACATGCTGCTCTCGTATTCGCTCACCCTTGTCGATTGCGGCGAGGTAGTCCCTACTCGAATGCGGCGTCATCAGAACTTGTTGGGGATTGTCGAAGTCGACGGCCGCGACGTCAGCGGTGTGCTGGTAGACGACAGGCGCCGCGCCGTGAGCCCTCGCCAACGCGGGCGCCGTATCAAGGTGCGACGCATCGGCGGCAGCGAGAACCGCCGCGGCAGCAACTGCCACGAGCACCACACGGGGTCGGCCGAACAGCAAGCCATGCCCTTCGATCGATAACTTGGCCCACGCCGTCGGCAGACGCGGGCTTCTGGTTTGACGATAACAGCGTCGGAAATCCTCGTGCGAGGCTTCCGGTAAGTCGCGGGGTCGTTACCAACGCGAAACCCGTTCTCCGCGCTAGCGTCAAGGCGTGCGAGCTGAATCTCTGCGATCGAAGATCGAACCGTTCCACGTCATGGATGTGTGGAAGGCCGCAACCGAGCGGGCCCGCACCCATGGCGATGTCCTGTCGCTTGCTGCCGGTCAGCCGTCGACACCGGCACCAGCGCCGGTGCTGCGCGCGGCGAGGGCAGCTCTGGATTCGGAGCTGCTCGGATACACCGAGACGTTCGGCATCGAGCCGCTGCGCGCGGCGATCGCCTCTCATCATCGGACTGTCTCGGGGATATACGTGGACCCCGACGACGTTGTCGTGACGACCGGCTCGTCGGGGGCGTTCACGCTGATCTTCCTCGCGGCGTTCGACATCGGTGACACCGTCGTGGTTGCGCGTCCGGGTTACCCGGCTTACCGCAATGCCCTTGCGGCACTTGGCTGCCACGTTGTCGAGCTGGATTGTGGACCGGACACCCGATTTCAGCCGACCGTCGCAATGCTCGACGCCCTCGCGGCCCCACCGGCCGGACTTGTCGTCGCAAGTCCGGCAAATCCGACCGGAACGATGATCGATCCGGACGAGTTGGCGGCAATCGCGCGCTGGTGTGACGCGCATGGGACGCTGCTGATTTCGGACGAGATCTACCACGGCATTACCTTCGGGCCGAGTCGCGACGCGGGGGATCGGGGCGGCACACCGACGTCGTCGGCGTGGGAGACGTCGCGCGAATCCGTTGTCATCGGTTCGGTTTCCAAGTATTTCTCGATGACGGGATGGCGGCTCGGGTGGATGCTCGCGCCGGTAGGACTGCGCGCTGCGCTGCAGCGGCTTTCGGGGAACATGACCATCTGTCCGCCCGCGATGTCCCAGTACGCCGCAATAGCGGCATTTACCGAAGAGTCGAAATCCGAACTGAACTCACATGTTCGGCGCTATTCGGTGAACCGAGAGCTGTTGCTGGACGGTCTGCCGCGCCTCGGAATCACCGAACTCGCTCCGGCGGACGGCGCCTTCTATGTCTACGCGCATATCGGTCACCTCACGGACGATTCGACTGCATGGTGTGCGGACCTGCTCGCCGAAACTGGAGTAGCGCTTGCGCCGGGGGTCGACTTCGATACGGTGAGAGGCTCTCGGACCGTGCGGTTTTCGTTCGCGGGAGCCACCGCGGAGATCGAGGAAGCGTTGGTCCGGCTCCGTCGAGTGTGATGCGCGGTCATAAAGTCCGCACTCGCGTTGTCCATTCCGCATGGATGGCACCGCGCAGACTGGCACCATATCCAAGTGACCACAGCGACTACTCCGAAGGGCGAACGTCGTCGCCAAGCGTTGGTCGCAGCCGCCGCCGAGCTGCTGCTCGAGGGTGGGTTCGACGCGGTCCGGCACCGGTCTGTCGCGACCCGCGCCGAGCTGCCGTTGGCATCGACGACGTATTACTTCGAATCGCTCGACGATTTGATTGCCCGCGCGGTCGAATACAGCGGGAACGCCGAACTCGACGTGATGCGTCATCGGATCGGTGACGTGTCGCACCGGCGGCGGGGTGCGGAGTCGACCGTCGACCTCGTTGTCGATCTTCTGGTCGGGCCGGACAAGGACGACCCGGTTGCGCGTGAACAATTGATCGCCCGGTACGAACGTTTCGTCGCGTCGGCACGCCATCCCGAGTTGCGCGATGTGCAGCTGCGGTTGCGTTCGCAGCTCGACGACCTCCTCGCCGATGTGTTGCGCCGATCGGGCCGGGTTGTGCGGCAGGAGCAACTTCGCCGAGTTGTCGCCGTCGTCGACGGTGCCGTGGTCGGCGCGCTCGGTGAGCACGATCCCCATCCAAGGCTGACGGCACGTGGCGCATTGCTAGAGGTGATCGACGTCGTCGCACCGACGGCTGCTGGATGAAGCATGCAACGTACGTAGACTGAACAGTCGTGAGCTCAGTCCCGAACGTCCTTGCCAACCGCTACGCCAGCCCTGAACTGGTCCGCCTGTGGTCTCCCGAAAACAAGATCGTGCTCGAGCGCCAGCTATGGCTGGAGGTGCTGCGCGCGCAATCGGAGCTCGGCATCGATCTGCCCGCCGGCGTCCTCGCCGACTACGAGCGCGTGCTCGATCGAGTCGATCTGGCTTCCATCGCCGAGCGTGAGCGTGTCACCCGGCACGACGTGAAGGCGCGGATCGAGGAGTTCAACGCACTCGCTGGCCATGAGCATGTGCACAAGGGCATGACCAGCCGCGACCTCACGGAGAACGTCGAGCAGCTGCAGATCCGGCTGTCGCTCGAGCACGTTCACGCCCACGGTGTCGCGGTCGCGGCGCGGTTGGCGGATCGCGCGGCGCAGTACTCCGGTGTTGTGATGGCCGGACGTTCGCACAACGTTGCTGCGCAGGCAACCACGCTCGGCAAGCGGTTCGCGTCCGCCGCCGACGAGTTGCTCGTCGCGCTCACCCGGCTGCGTGAACTGATCGACCGCTACCCGTTGCGCGGGATCAAAGGCCCGATGGGTACCTCGCAGGACATGCTCGATCTGCTCGGCGGCGACCCTGCGAAGCTCGATGCGCTGGAGCAGAAGATCGCTGGCCATCTCGGCTTCTCCGACGTCTTCACCAGCGTCGGCCAGGTGTACCCGCGCTCCCTCGATCACGACGTCGTGTCGGCGCTGGTTCAGGTGGGTGCGGGCCCGTCGTCGCTCGCACACACGATCCGTCTGATGGCCGGCCACGAGCTGGTCACCGAGGGCTTCCAGGCCGGCCAGGTCGGCTCGTCCGCGATGCCGCACAAGATGAACACCCGCTCATGCGAACGCGTCAACGGTTTGCAGGTTGTGCTGCGCGGCTACGGCTCGATGGCCGCGGAACTCGCCGGCGCGCAGTGGAACGAGGGTGACGTGTTCTGCTCGGTGGTACGCCGAGTTGCGTTGCCCGATGCGTTCTTCGCGATCGACGGGCTGATGGAGACGTTCCTGACGGTCATCGCCGAGTTCGGTGCCTACCCGGCAGTGATCGCCCGCGAGCTCGACCGGTACCTGCCGTTCCTCGCGACGACCCGGATGCTGATGGCTGCCGTTCGCGCCGGAGTCGGCCGCGAGACCGCTCACGAGGTGATCAAGGAACACGCCGTCGCGGTTGCGTTGGCGATGCGGGAGCAGGGTCGGGAGCCCGATTTGCTCGACAGGCTGGCGGCCGATGACCGGTTCCCCCTGGACCGGGCACAGCTCGATGCAGCGCTCGAAGACAAGTCGGCATTCATCGGTGCAGCAGATGCGCAGGTAGCGGCGGTTGTGGCGGCTGTGCAGAAGTTGGCGGAGCAGTATCCTGTGGCGGCTTCTTATGTGCCATCGCCGATTCTCTAGGCGGCTGCGCCGCCCGTGAGTCTTTTAGGAGCGCGGGCGCTCCTGTGATGTCTCAGGACATGTTGAACAAATGTGTCTCAGGACTTCGTGGACGATTTTTTGGTGAGCAATTGTGAGGTTACCGTTCTGTCGAGGGTCAGGGTGCGTGCGAGG
>JBBSKP010000100.1:0-17143 GCA_038256175.1 Mycobacteriales bacterium | reverse complement strand
TCAAAGCGTCGCCGTTGAAGCCGGCGATCATGGCACCAGCGCACCCTACTATGCGTGCACACACATCACGTCCCCGAGTGTGATTTGGATCATAACTACAGAATCCTTATCGCCATGCGGCTTCGCCCGATGTTGCTCGACGGTGGCCGGCGAATCTAACGCCGAAACAGGCTATCCGCCAAAATCTCGACGGAGAACACGTGCGCGCAAGCGAGAATATCCGCGAACACGCACAGCGCGAAGATGTTTGAACGTCAAATCTGAAACGTCACTGAGTAACTCGGCGAGCTGTGTATCTACAAGGATTGTGCCCGGCCGAGCGACTCCAGTCAGCCGAGCCGCCACATTCACCACCTCGCCATACAGATCACCGAACCGCTGCAACACCTGTCCATGGGCGAGGCCGACGCGGAGTTCGGGGAAATCGGGCAGATCCCAATGGGCTTCTTGTAAAGCAAGGGCGATCCGAGCTGCATTTTCGGGCCGCTCGACCGCGAACATCACCTCGTCGCCGAGGTTTTTTATGACCCAGCCTTTATGAAGCGAAATCGTTTCAGTTGCTTGAGATTCGAACAGTTCGAGCAATTCGGCCAAACTTCGCGCATCGAGGTGCCTGGTCAGTCTCGTGTAGCCGACCATGTCGACGAAGCCGACCGAAAGCTCCCGCGCACTCGGATCCGAGGCGGTTGCAGCAATCGAACGGCCTGCTGACGCCGCGAAATGGCGTCGCCACGCGTAGGCCTGCAACTCCGTCGATGCGGACATCACTCGCAGCGCTGAATGCTCCACGATCTGATGAACGTCCTCCGGCGACACCGCTTCGGGCCCCTGCGCGGAAATCTCGGCCAGGACGCGTGACGTCAGCAGATCGACCTGCCATTCGGCAAGGCGCGCCATCGCTTGACCCAGGGTGCGGACCATCGCGATGTGCAGTCCCTCGTCGATCGTTCCGTCCTGCACCAGACCCGTTATGGTCCTCAACGCCGCAACGTCGTCGTCGGTATAGACCTGCGCGTTCGGATCGAGATCGATGGGGAAACCCAATGCGAGCCATAACCGTCCGGCTTCCGCCACCGTGAGTCCGGTCTGATCCGCCACCTGTTCACGCGTGTACTTACGTTGGTTGCCGATAACGAACTGCTCGATTTCGGCTGCGACGATGCTCGACCACTTCGCTCGCGCTTCGGTGGCAGATCCGTCGTCGCCGTTGCCGTCTGGCGCTGTGCTCACGTCTTCTCCGTCTGCCGACAGTTGGTCCGGTGGGCCGCCACAATATAGAGGACACCGTAGCAATCAGTACAACACGAGGTCGGTCGTCGTGGTTGTCGGCGCCTTGTGCCACAGTGCTCGGGAATGCGTTGCCCGAAGAGAGGATTCGTGATGTCGACTCGACGCAAGGCGGCGACCGACGCTGCGCTCAGTCCTGACGATCTCAGGGCGCTCGCCGCTGCGATTGCCGAGGGAAAACGTGCCACGGTGTACCTCCAGGAAGCCACACCGAGCCTCAACCTGCCCGCAGGTGCATCGGCGAAAGTCGTCCGCGTAGAGGGCAACACTGTTGTGGTCCGGCCTCGGGGCGTCGACGACGAGCTGCCCTTCGAGGCAGAGGAGTTGCGCTCGACGCGATTGCCCCCGAAACCTCCGGCCCCCGCTCCACGTCCGGCGAGAAAGACCCCGGCTCCCGCGAGCAAGCCGGCGACCGAGGTGAGTGCGAACCCCGCCGTCGCACCTGCTCCGCCAGCCGCACCGGCCAAGCGCACAGCACCCCGAGCAAAGAAGATTCAGGACGGAATCAGCGTGACGATTCACGGCGGACCCGACAACGACTGGACGGTCAGCGTCGCTTACGGCGCAAGACCGGCCGGTAAGGCGACGCCCGTCAAACCGGACTCGGTCGAACGCGCCGTTGCCGAACTCGGCGATCCGACAGCACGCGAGGCGGTGGACGCCGTGCTGTCCGCTGCTCGGGACGCGGTGTCGAGCCGTATAGCAGAATTGAGTCGACAATTGGAGGAGGCGCGCAGCGCTCTTGCGCAACTTGGATCAACGGAGTAACACTTTCAGGCTCTCCGTCCGACCTTGGTGTTGATATGGTTCGGGTCAACGTCTGGAGGGAAATGTTCAAGAAGATCGCAACAATTGTCGTTGGGCTGGCCGCTGTCGCTACCACTCTCGGTGTCGGTGCTGCTCACGCCGCAGGTCCGCCTGCGCTCGGAGGTGGCTCGGGCATCGTCGTCGACGACACATTCGAGTGCACATTAACCACGATCGGCCGCGACGGTGCCGGCAACCTGGTTGGGCTCACGGCCGGTCACTGCGGCGACGCAGGAGCCTCCGTGCGGGCCGAATCGAATACGAAATTCGGCTACGTCGGTCAGGTCACATACTCGAATCCAAATCTGGACTACGCGATCATCAAGTTTGATCCAGCACGGGTCGTCCCGATCAATCGTGTCGGCAACGTCACGATCACAGGTTTGGGAAACCCGGCACAGTTCCCGAACATCGTCTGCAAAGAGGGCCGCACTACAGGCAACACCTGCGGCCTCACGTGGGGCGATGTTTTCGCGTCCAACACAGAGACGTGGACCCAGATGTGCGTCATCGAAGGTGACTCCGGTGCTCCGGTAGTTATCGGCTCGACTCTCGTCGGCATGGTGAATGCGTACCTCGGCGCAGCATGCATCGGACCCGAGGTCGGTACGAACATGACCGCCATCATCGGCGACATGAACGCACGAGGCGGCGTTGGCGCAGGCTACCGACCGATCTGAGTACCCCTCCAGCACTACGCACTCGGGTGCGTTTCTTCAACCGCTACGGTTGAAGAAACGCACCCGATTTTGCGTTCAGCTGCAGACAGCGCCGTAGGAAGCCGAGCCGACCAGCTTCGCGTACTTTGCAAGCACGCCTCTCGTGTACCGCGGTGGAAGTGGCGTGAAGTCTTCGAGCCGCTTGGCGAGTTCATCGGGATCGACGAGCAGATCGAGTGTTCCGGTGGCAACGTCAAGAGCGATCTGATCCCCGTCACGAACCAACGCGATCGGTCCACCGTCGACCGCTTCGGGCGCAACGTGGCCGACGCACAGGCCGGTGGTTCCACCGGAGAACCGGCCGTCCGTCAGCAGCAGCACATCCTTGCCGAGCCCGGCGCCCTTGATAGCAGCCGTGATCGCGAGCATCTCCCGCATGCCGGGTCCGCCCTTAGGACCTTCGTAGCGAATGACCACGACGTCTCCGCTCGTGATCGTGCCGTCCTCCAACGCATCCATCGCGGCCCGCTCACGATCGAATACCCGTGCCGTCCCGGTGAATACGCTCGAGTCGAAGCCTGCCGACTTCACAACGGCACCACCTGGCGCGAGCGTGCCACGCAGAATAGTGATGCCCCCGGTCGGATGGATCGGTGCGGACAAGGCGCGCAACACCTTTCCATCGGGATCCGGCGGAGCAATGGCTGCGAGGTTCTCCGCGACAGTCATGCCTGTGACGGTCAGACAGTCGCCGTGCAGCAGGTTCGCATCGAGCAACGCCTTCATGACCACAGGAACGCCCCCGATCCGGTCGACGTCCGTCATCACATGGCGGCCAAACGGTTTGACGTCGGCAAGGTGCGGCACATGGGCACCGATCTTCGCGAAATCGTCGAGGGTCAGTTCGACCTCCGCCTCGTACGCGATGGCCAGCAGGTGCAGTACGGCGTTGGTCGATCCACCGAACGCCATGACGACGGCGATCGCATTCTCGAACGCCTCTTTGGTCATGATGTCGCGCGTCGTGATGCCGCGCTTCAACAGCTCGACAACCGCTTGACCGCTGCGACGAGCGAACCCATCGCGCCGGCGGTCCGTTGCGGGCGGAGCGGCGCTGCCGGGCAACGACATTCCCATTGCTTCGGCCGCACTCGCCATCGTATTCGCGGTGTACATTCCGCCGCAGGCACCTTCGCCTGGGCAGATCGCACGTTCGATCGCGTCGACGTCTTCGCGGCTGATCAGCCCCCGAGCACATGCGCCGACGGCTTCGAAGGCATCGATGATCGTGACTTCGCGCTCAGTGCCGTCTGTCATCTTCGCGATGCCGGGCAGAATCGACCCGGCATAGAGGAAGACGCTGGCCAGGTCCAATCGTGCTGCGGCCATGAGCATCCCGGGCAGCGATTTGTCGCATCCGGCCAAAAGTACCGAACCGTCGAGCCTTTCGGCCTGCATCACGGTCTCGACGCTGTCCGCAATCACTTCTCGGGACACTAGCGAGAAGTGCATACCCTCGTGCCCCATCGAGATGCCATCCGAGACCGAGATGGTGCCGAACTCGAGCGGGTAACCGCCGCCCGCAAATACGCCGTCCTTGCACGCCTTCGCAAGGCGATCGAGCGACAGGTTGCACGGCGTGATCTCGTTCCACGACGACGCGACTCCGATCTGAGATTTGACCCAGTCATCGTCGCCCATACCTACCGCGCGCAGCATTCCGCGGGCCGCAGTCTTCTCGAGGCCGTCGGTGACGTCTCGACTGCGAGGCTTGATATCCACTTCGCCTGGGGTTGCGGGCTGATCGGTTGTGGTCATGGTGCTCCTTTGGTGAGTGCCTGACGGGGTGCTACCGCAGGTCCGGATATTCCGCAATGCGGTTGGCAGTCAACAGTTTCCGGTAGCGAAACGCGTGGGGCCGGTGTGCCGATCAGGACGAGCGCGATGACGCTGCCCAAGACGAGCAAGCCGATACAGATTCCCATGGCCATCCGGAAACCGTCGTTGAATTGAGCAGGATCATCGAACGCCGAGCCGCTGATTCCCGCGAGCCCGGGCAGCGCGGCGACCGCGAGCAGTTGGCTGGTGCGGGCGACGGCGTTGTTCACTCCCGATGCGATGCCGGCCTCCTCGGTGGGAACCGATCCGAGCACCGCGCCGGTGAGGGGCGCGACCAAGGCCGAGAGCCCGAGTCCGAATACGACAACGCCCGGCAACACGTCGAACACGTAGGACGAGTTGGGCCCGATCCGCAGCATCAACAGGAGTCCGAGCGCGGCCAGCAGCGGTCCGATCGTCATCGGTATTCGAGGGCCACGATGTTGTGCCCAGCGTCCGGCGGGCGCGGACAGCAGCAGCATGAAGATCGTGATCGGGATCGTCGCTACGCCCGCGGCGAGCGGCGAATACCCTGCGACCAGCTGCAGTTGCAGTAGCAGCAGGAAGAACACGCCACCGAGGGCCGCGTAGACGGCGAACGTCACAAGGTTCGCGGCCGTGAAGATGCGTGAGGCGACCAACGACGGCGGGACCAGTGGGTGATCGCTCCGCATCTCGATGACGACGAACCCGGCAAGGAAGGCCACGCCGCAGATCGCCAGTACCACCGACGAATTGATGAGTCCGAAGGTCAGTGCGCCGAGGCCGAGCGCCGCAACAAGGGCACCGACGAGATCGAGCTCGGCGGGCGCGTGCGGATCCTTGCTTTCGGGAACGTGCTTCATCGACACCCAGACGACAGCAGCGGCGAGCGGCACGTTGATCAGGAATACCGCACGCCAGCTTGCAATCTCGACCAGCCATCCACCCAGCAATGGGCCGATCGCGCCTGCAACACCGCCGAGGCCGGACCACATCCCGATCGCCGCACCTCGGTCCTCCGAATCGATCGACGCCGAGATCAGTGCGAGGCTTCCCGGCGTGAGCATGGCTCCCGCGACGCCTTGCCCGATGCGAGCGAGGACGAGCATTTCGACATTGACCGCGAGCCCACAGAGCACCGAGGTGATCGCGAACCAAATTGTGCCCCAGACGAATACCTTGCGCCGCCCGAGCCGGTCACCGAGCGCACCGCCGAGCAGGATGAACGATGCCAAAGTCAACGTGTAGCCGCTGAGAATCCACTGCAGTCCTGCGACATCGGCGTCCAAATCCTCGCCGATCATGGGCAAGGCGATATTGACCACCGTGGCATCGAGCATCGCGACCGATGAACCGAGAACCGTTGCGAGAACGATCCATCGGCCGGTTGTCGACGCGAGACGCGGAAGTGCAGAGGCCACAGCCTCCCAATCTACGCGCGGGTCCAGTCGGCACCGCACATTGTCGGACCCGTCTTCTAGTATCGGCTGTGACGGGTCACTGATTCCCGAATCGATTACGAGGAGAGCTGATGGACTTCAAACTCGAACTCATTTCGGTACCTGTGTCGGATGTGGACCGGGCAAAGGCGTTCTATACCGAGAAGATCGGCTTCAACGCCGACCACGACCACCGTGTCAACGAAGAAATACGGTTCGTTCAGCTGACCCCACCCGGATCTGGTTGTTCGATCTCGATAGGGACTGGGCTGTCGACTGCAGAGCCCGGCTCGGTCCAGGGATTGCAACTAGTCGTGTCGGACATCGAGGAAGCGCGGGCCGAACTTGCCGGCCGCGGCGTCGACGTCAGCGAGGTGCAACAGTTCCCGTGGGGCAACTTCGTTTTCTTCAACGACCCCGACGGCAACAGTTGGGCGGTTCAGCACATCCCCGCGCGGGAAGGCTGAACCGCTACAGCGACTCGGTGCACACGACGAACTTGCGTTCGTCGTGTGTGAAGCCTGTCGGGCTCGAGCAATCGTTCACATCGCTCGTGCCCGTCAGGATTTCGACCACACGGACGCCATCAGTTGTCGTCGCGGTGCACCCGATGCGCAACGGATCGTCACCGGAGATGTCCATGCAACCGCCGACAACCCAGTCGACATCGAGGCACAATGCGCCTTGTTCGACGCCGTTGACGGTTTCGTAGTAGTACGAGTCGGCGTCACTCACGCACTGCGCGCTCGTGGGCGCCTTGCCGATCACCTTGTAGTTGGAGTCCTTACTGCCACAGGCAGCGTGGTCGATCTCCGCGTCGGTGGTTGTCCCGCCGAGCCTGACGCATTGGCCGATCTCGACCTCGAACTTGACGTCACCGCCCGTGTCGCCGGTTTTGGGTTTCTTCGTCGTGGTCGGCGACGCACTGCGGCTAGTCGACGGGCTCTTGCTCGTCGGGTTCGCAGCCGTCGACTTCGGCGTCGCGTCGATCACACTCGCGTCCGAAGCCGGCTGAGCTGATCCACTCACATCCGAACTGCAGCCGAGCACAAGCGTGGCGACAGCCGCCAGCAGTGCGAAAAGTAATGCGCCTCGACGCGCCCGGTGAGCAGTCACAATCGATCCTTTGCCTCGTGGTGACTCGGTTTCGACCGCGCCAACAAACCTGTCCGACCCGCCAATACGACTGGGTATTGAATACACCATGTCCTTGTAAAGATGTCGAGCGGAGTTTCGTTAACAAACGCACACCAATCGGCTGTCGTACCGTCCTGCCATGATGGAGGCGTGCGCCTGCCGATAACGCCGCCCGTCAAACCGATGCTTGCGAAGGCGGCTGCCACCGTTCCAGTGCAGCCTGACGACGGCGAGCCGGTATGGCTCTACGAGCCGAAGTGGGACGGATTCCGCGCCATCATCTTTCGCGACCATGATCAGGTTTTCATCGCATCGCGCAACGGCAAGGATCTCGCACGCTACTTCCCCGAGGTGGTTTCCGCTGCCCGCACGGAACTGCCGGAACGGTCGATCATCGATGGCGAGCTGGTGGTACCGCGGCTGATCGACGGGCGGACTCGCCTCGATTGGGAGGCCCTGTCGGAGCGGATTCACCCCGCCGACAGCCGAGTTCGGTTGCTCGCCGAGCAGACTCCCGCGCAGTTCGTCGGGTTCGATGTGCTTGCGCTCGGATACGAGAACCTGACCTCGGAGCCGCTACGGATCCGACGTGAACGGCTCCTCAGTGTGGCAAGCAGCGGGCCGTCCTGCCACGTCACGTCCGCGACGACGGACAGTTCGACCGCGATGCAATGGTTCGAGGATTTCGAGGGCGCCGGCCTCGACGGAGTTATCGCCAAAAGGCTTGGCGGCCAATATATCCCGGACAAGCGGGAGATGGTGAAGGTCAAGCACACTCGCACGGCCGACTGCGTCGTGATGGGCTATCGACCGCACAAGAGCGTCCCCGGAATCGGGTCCATGCTCCTCGGGCTTTATCAGGACGGACAGCTCCAGCTGATCGGCGGCGCGTCCGCGTTCACCGAGGTGCGCCGCAAGCAGTTGCTCGCGGAATTCGAACCGCTCCGCATCGGTGAGGACGTCGTCGACGACGGTGAGGCCAATCGCTGGAAGTCAGCGGGCGACCGGAGCTGGGTGCCGTTGCGACCGGAACTGGTAGCGGAGGTGACCTATGACCAGATGGAAGGCTCGCGGTTACGGCACGCTGCCCGGTTCCTCCGCTGGCGGCCGGATCGCGATCCGTCGTCGTGCACATACGACCAGTTGGAAGTTCCGGTCCGCTACGACTTCGCGGACGTTCTCACAGGCGGGACGCGATGAGTGACGGTTTGTCCATCAGCCGTTAACCGCCGCGTCGCGTAATGGACGCACAAGCAACGTTGTATCTGCTGGCATGAACCTCAAGCGAATCCTTGCAGTATCAGCCCTCTCGTTCGCCGCCATCGGTGTCGCCGCCGGAACGGCCGGCGCCCAGACGTTGCCCGAACCGAGCCCGTACGACTTGGTGGTGCCGGTCGCTCCCGGAGTCACTTACACCTCCTACGTCGGCGGCCTCAGCACACTGACGTCGGGTCTTGGCAGCGTCTTCGTCGAGAACGGCGTCTACCGCGTGTACGACCAGGCCGGCAAGGTTATTTACTGACCACAAACGTTCCCCTTATCGTCGCCCGCGCGTCTCCCACCTGAGTAGGCTGGGAGCCGAGTCCGACGATTGGGGGACCGCATGAATATTGTCGGTGTGCTTGCCTGCTCGGTCGCTGTGATCGGAGCCGCGATAGTCGTGCCCTCCACCGCAAACGCGGGTTCGCTGCAATGCGTTTCGACCAACGGCACGCAGATGACCATGATCGATGTGCCCGCCGCATGCGGCACAGAGTCCGACCACACCGGTTCGGCAGCCGCTTTCGGTCTCAACGGGATCGGTTATGCGAAGGCGATCAGTGGCGGCACCGCGCTCGGTATCGGAGCTTTGGGTGGCGTCGGGGCCGGTGAAGGCCAGGGCGGTCTCCTCACCGCACTCGGCATCGGGCCCGATAGCGTCGCGATTGCGTCGGTCAGCGACGGTTCTTTCTCGGTTGCACTGGCGCTGGCCGGTTCGCAGGCGCTTGTCGCCGATGCGGATCAGGGGGTTCTCTGCCAGGGCGGCTCGGCCTTTGCATGGAACATGCGCTCGGGCGCAGCATGTTTGGCCACCGGCCTCGGAATGTGGTCGACACGCTGACCACCCACCGGAATCGAGCCGGGGCAGTACGCTTCGGTGAGATGTGCTTGGGTGATCGGAGGCGGTTCATTGACGATTCCCGAGCCTGTGCGCGCGTCGAAAACGGCGCCGGCTGCGCCGACCGAGATGATCGTCGATTCGCGCTTCCTCCCGTTGGCGGACCAGTTCTTCGCGATGTACCGGCAGCCGAATCAGGGCGGCGCAGGCCTGGCCGTGTATTTGCGCGGCGAACCGGTACTCGACATCTGGGCTGGGTACGCCGACCGGGAGAAGCGGTGGAACCGCAACACGGTCGCACTGGCCTTCTCGACAGGTAAAGGTGTCGCCTCGACCGTCCTGCATCGACTCGCGGAACGCGGGCTGATCGAGTACGACGTCCCAGTAGCCACGTACTGGCCGGAATTCGGCGCCGCGGGCAAGGAAGAAATCACCGTTCGCGACGTCCTCACTCACCGTGCCGGAATGCATCGCGCACGTGGACTCGTCCCCGGCAAGGACGGAATTCTCGACTACGACAAGGTGATCGAGGCTCTCGCCGCCAGCCCGGCAGATCCTCGAAGGTTACGCACCTCGGGTTATCACGCGATCACCTTCGGCTGGCTGGTCGCCGAGATCGTCGCCCGAGCCAGCGGAAAGCCGTTCACGGAGGTGGTGCGCGAGGAGATCGCCGAGCCGCTGCAGGAGAAGGCGTTCTGGTACCAGGTACCCGTCGACGAGCGCGCGAACATCTCGAAGATGTTCCCGCACATCAAGCCACCGGGCATCAAGTGGAGTCTCGCCTCGTCGGTCCTGACGGTCGTCCGGCCCGTGCGCGGGCTCGCCGAGGCAGGCATGCCGGACGGCTTCGACGAGTTGTCTCGTGATCCGCGCGTGCACGACGCCGTCATGCCGGGTTGGAACGGAGTCTTCTCCGCCCGCGCCCTGGCACGGATGTACGGCGCGATCGCCAACCGCGGTCAGATCGATGGATACCAATTCTTGAAGCCGGAGACGGTGGAGTTGATGGGCACGCGGCAGGCGGCCGGCAGTTACGACTACGTGCTGGGATACCCGCTCACCTTCACGTTGGGCTATCACCGCGCGGTGTTGATGACGAAGAGCCAGCCGGCGCAGGCGTTCGGGCACTACGGTCTCGGTGGGTCTGGCGCATTCGCCGACCCCGAGACGGGGTTCTCGATAGCGTTTGTGACGAATCGGTTGGGCAGTGCCGTGACCGCACTGGCAGATTTGCGGCTCGCGAAGTTAGGCGTCACCGCCCGATCGATCGCCCGCAAGGAAGCCTGAGCAACGATCGGAAGGGGAAGCCATGAGCGACCACGTGTACCGAGTTATCGAGGTCGTCGGTTCGTCGTCGAGCGGTAGCGACGCGGCGATCGCGAACGCGGTGAACCGGGCGAGTGAGACCGTACGCAACCTCGAGTGGTTCGAAGTGATCGAGACTCGCGGCCACATCGTCGACGGCGCCATCGCGCATACCCAGGTGACACTGAAGGTCGGATTCAGGATCGAAACGGGGAACTGACCGGTTGGTAGAAATGTCGGAATTGCGACATTGCTATTTCCACATCCTGCAACATCGATCCTGATCATTTCGCGGTCTGAAGCCCAACCCATTCGATTCGCGCTGCTCGGCGGCCTATATCGCGGCGCACATACCCGTTTGAAATCGAGAATCAGAAAGTTACTCCAATCACATCCGTATCACATCACGCCTGTACGGGCCGCTGCAGGATTGGCCTATGCAATTCGGATATGGGTTAATTGTTTCGGGTCGGGACACAGTCGCGCTGGAATTCCCGCGTGCTCGCGTGCGCGAAACAAGGTTTTGAGATGGCAGGAGAAGGTATGAGTTCGATTCACACGCCCACGACGGGACGCTGGGGCACGCGTGTTGCGCTCGCGATCGTCGGTGTCGCAGCGACGAGCTTCACCCTGCTGGTGCCGGCCCAGGCCGATCCAGTCTGGCCAGGCGGACCCGATATCCCAGGCGTACCTTCGATCGCTCCTGGCTCATCGATGCCGGGTACCTCCGCACCGACGATCGAGCCCGGTAACGGCGCCACCGTCGGCGGACTTCGCGCCATCGACATCTTCTACAAGACGCCAGTCGTCGACCGGAAGGCTGCTGAAGGCGACATCAAGGTCAATCCGTCGACCAATGTGCCCGGACACTTCAATTGGGTCGACAACAATCACGTGCAGTGGGTCCCCGACGCCTTCTGGCCCCGCAACACCAGCGTGAACGTCAGCGCGGCCGGTGCAACATCGGCGTTCAAGATCAGCGACGTGCAAGAAGGTATCGCCAACGTCTCGACGCACCAGTTCATCGTGAAGATCGGCGGCGACGTCGTGAAGACGATGCCCGCGTCGATGGGCAAGCGCAATCACGAGACACCGCTCGGCACCTTTCCTGTGATCGAGAAGTTCCGCGACATGGTGATGGACTCGTCGACCTACGGTGTTCCGATCACGGCTCCCGAGGGCTACAAGCTCGACGTCGAGTACGCGACCCGCATCACCTGGAGCGGCATCTTCGTTCACGCCGCCCCGTGGTCGACCGGGCAGCAGGGCAACTCGAACGTCAGCCACGGTTGCATCAACCTGAGCACCGCGAACGCGAAGTGGTACTACGAGAACGTGCGCAACGGCGACACCGTCACCGTCGAGAGCTAAGCCCTACTGTGCGTGAGTCTTACCCCTCCAGGGGTAAGACTCACGCACAGGCGGCGTAGCCGGACTACCAGATGCGGACCCGCTGATCCGGATCCAGATAGAGCGCATCGTCAGGCTTCACATCGAAGGCCTCGTGGAAGCTGTCGAGGTTGCGCACCACGCCATTGCACCGGAATTCCGGCGGAGAGTGCGGGTCGACCGCGAGCCGTCGCAGCGCTTCCTCGTCACGGGCTTTGGTGCGCCACACTTGCGCCCAGCTGAAGAACACCCGCTGCAGCCCGGTGAGCCCGTCGAGGGTGCTCGGCTCGGCGCCGTTCAGCGCGATCTTGTACGCCTCCAACGCGATCGACAGGCCACCGAGGTCGCCGATGTTCTCACCGATCGTGAACTCGCCGTTGACCTTGTGACCCGGTAGCGCCTTCGGCTCGAACTCCCCGTACTGCTCGATGAGCGCCTTCGTCCGCTTGCCGAACTCGACGCGGTCGTCGTCGGTCCACCAATCGATCATGTTCCCGTTGCCGTCGTACTTCGCGCCCTGATCGTCGAAGCCGTGGCCGATCTCGTGGCCGATGACAGCTCCGATGCCGCCGTAGTTCGCGGCGTCGTCGGCGCCCGCATCGAAGAACGGCGGCTGCAGGATCGCGGCCGGGAACACGATTTCGTTCATCCCCGGGTTGTAGTAGGCATTCACGGTCTGCGGTGTCATGAACCATTCGTCGCGATCGACCGGACCGCCGAGCTTGTTCAGATCACGGTCGTATTCCGCCGCATAGCCGCGCCGGTAGTTGCCGAGCAGATCGTTCGCATCGATCTGCAGACCGGAATAGTCGCGCCACTTGTCGGGGTAGCCGATTTTCGGTGTGAACTTTTCCAACTTCGTCAGCGCGGCCTCACGAGTCTGCGGCCCCATCCACTCGAGCGCAGAGATGTTGCGGCGGTACGCCTCCTGCAGGTTCTCCACCAGCTCCAGCATCCGAGCTTTGGAATCGGCCGGGAAATGCCGCTCGACATAGAGCTTGCCGACCGCTTCTCCGAGCAGATCTTGAACGAAGGAGACGCCGCGCTTCCAGCGTTCGCGGTTCTCCTCGGTCCCGGTGAGCGTCTTGCCGTAGAAAGCGAAGTTCTCGTCGACCACATCGGAGTTCAAATACGGTGCGCGGGAATGAATTACCCGCCAAGTTGCCCACGCTCGCCAATCATCGAGGGACTCCGAGTTCCACAACGACGCGAACGCGCGGACAAAACTCGGCTGCCGGACGACGATCTCGGCGAAGGATTCCGTCGAGGCGCCCAATCCCTTGATCCACGCGATCCAGTTGAAGCCTGGGCTTCCTGTGACGAGCGCGTCGAAGGTGACGAGGTTGTAGGACAGTTCCGCATCGCGCCGCTTGACGACGTCCCAATGCTCGGCAGCCAACTTGCGCTCGAGCTCGAAAACCCTTGCGGCGTCGTAACTAACGCCAGCGATGGTGAACATCGCACCGATATGCGCGACGTACGCGGTGCGAATCTCGGCGTGCTCGTCGGATCGGTAGTAGGACTCGTCAGGCAATCCGAGGCCGGACTGGCTGAAGTGCATCAGGTAGCGGTCGGAATTCTTCGCGTCGGTGTCGACGTAGTGCCCGATCGCGCCGCCGATTCCCGTCCGTTGCAGGCGTCCGACCACGGCGGCAAGGGTGTCGTGATCGCCGGCATTCGCGACTGCGGCCAACTCGTCAGCGATGGGCGTGATGCCTGCGGATTCGATCGCGTCCGCAGCCATGAAGCTGGCGAAAAGGTCACCGATGCGTTGCGCGTCCGAGCCAGGTTCCGCCGACGAATCCGCGGACTCTTGGATAATCGTCTGCACATCGATCTCGGCCTGGTCGTACAACGTTCGGAAGGCGCCGTCGACGGCGCGGTCGGCGGGGATCTGATAGTCCTCGAGCCATCGACCGTTCACGTGCGCGAACAGATCGTCCTGAACGCGTGTGTCCGAATCACGAAAGCTCAGGTCGATTCCTGAGCGGGCCGATTCAGCTTCCGGAGTTTGCAGCTTCTCATCTGACGTCACCGTCCCAGTATGCCGTCGCGCGGTCGGCGGCGCCGGGGGCGTTGGGAAGCGCCAGCTATGGGGTGGGGAACGGCGTGATCGTGATGTCGAATTCGTCTTCGATGTTCCGTTGGAACTCGTCGGCGCAACGCTCCTGTTCCGCGGTGCTGTTGCCCGCATCGTTGATGCAATCGATGTAATCGCCCGCGCCTGACTTCTGGAACAGGCCGACGCCGACGACGATGAGAACGACCGACAACACGATTCCGATGAGACCGAGAATGATGCCGGTGAGCGACATACCGGTCCCGCCGGCCTGGTCCTTCTTCGCCTTGGAGAACGCGACGAAGCCCAGGATCGCTGCGATCAGTCCGAGCAAAATGCCACCGACGATGGTCCACGAGAACAGGACCGCGAGGACGCCGCAGATCAGGGCGCCGATCGCCATTCCGCTGCCGGGCTTGCTCGGTTGGGTGTTGTAGTACGGGCCGCCTGGCGGCGGGCCGTAGGGCGGTTGGCCTGGCGGAGGACCGTAGGGCGGTTGGCCGGGCGGCGGGCCGTATGGGGGAGGGCCTTGCGGAGGGTACGGCGGCTGCGCGGTCATGGTGGTCTCCTCGGTAGAGCACAAAGCCGCCGATGCACTGTGGACATCAGCGGGCGCTGGCCCGGACACTACTGGGAAGTGCTTCGAAACGCCCGGATTATCGGATAATTCGCGTGTGCGTCGGCCGATTCCGCTGGATAACTACGGCGAACCGCCGAGCCGGGCATGCATCTCCCACACCAGTACCTCGGCACCCTCGGCGGATGTGAGCCGTTGGCCGCCGGAGTTACTCAGCCGCACAGCGTCTCCGGCATACAGCGGACCCACACCTTCCATGTCGGTCTCGCCCCGCGCGACGAAGATGTGCATGAAAGGCGCGTCCGGCAGCGTGACCGGTTTGCCTGGATGCAAGCGCGCGACGTGCAGCGCAGCATGCTTGTTCGATATGTCAACTGCCGCCCGATTGCTGTACTTCTCCATCCCGGTCGCGATCGGCACCAGATCGCCGGCATGGAGGTCGGCGTCGACTTCCAGCTGCCGGTATCCGGGCGTGATGCCCGCGTCGTCCGGCATGACCCACATCTGGACGAAGTGCACCGGCTCCGAATGCTTCTCGGTTCCGAGACGCCAGGAGTCGTTCTTCTCGCTGTGCAAGATGCCGGTGCCCGCACTCATCCGCTGAGCGAGTCCGGGGTAGATCACTCCGGAGTGGCCGAGCGAATCCTGGTGGACCAGGCTGCCCTGCAATACCCACGTCACGATCTCCATGTCGCGGTGCGGGTGGGTTTCGAAACCAGAGCCCGGCGCGACGATGTCGTCGTTGTTGACGAGGAGCAGTCCGTGATGGGTATTGTCCGGGTCATAATGCTGGCCGAAGGAGAACGAGTGCTTCGAATCCAGCCATGCGACACGGGTTTTCAGGCGATCACCGGATCGGTGTAGGTCTACGTGCGGTGTTGTTGGCGCCACCATGCCGTGCTCCTTTCCGCCCGACTCCGCTGGTGTTCAGCCTACGTCGAACCGAATCATCTTGGAATACAACACCGTCAGCGCAGCGATTCGTGCGCCGCCGGGATCGAGCCGAGCCGACCTGCCTGGAAGTCCTCGAAGGCCTGCAAGACCTCGGCCCGAGTGTTCATCACGAACGGGCCGCCCATTGCGATGGGTTCGCGAATCGGCTTGCCGCCCAGGATGAACACCTCCAGCGACGCCGACCGTGAATCTTGCTGATCGGCGGCGGCCAATGTGATCGTGTCGCCGGAGTATCCGGGCCCGAACACCACTGTCTGACCCGCCCGAATCGGACGCCGCTCCGCACCTGCGGTGCCCGCTCCGGCCAGCACGTAAGCGATCGCGTTGAAGTCCGGGTTCCACGGCACCGTGAGGCTCGCACCAGGAGCAATGGTGCTGTGTGACAGTGCAATCGGCGTGTAGGTCGAACCCGGACCGTGATATCCGGCGACGTCACCGGCGATCACGCGAACGAGTGCGCCACCGTCGGGCGAGGAAAGCAGAGCGACCTTGCTGCCCGTGATGTCCTGATACCGCGGTGCCGCCATCTTGTTGTCCCGCGGCAGGTTGACCCACAACTGGACGCCGTGAAACAGCCCACCCGACGCGACAAGATGCTCGGGAGGCGTCTCGATGTGCAGGATTCCGCCGCCCGCTGTCATCCACTGCGTATCGCCACCGCCGATGGTTCCGCCACCGCCGTTGGAATCCTGGTGCTCCATGATCCCGTCGATCATGTAGGTGACGGTCTCGAAACCGCGGTGCGGATGCCATGGTGTGCCCTTCGGCTCACCGGGCGCGTATTGCACCTCGCCCATTTGGTCCATGTGGATGAACGGATCGAGCGCTCGTAGGTCTATGCCGGCGAAGGCGCGGTGGACAGGGAAGCCTTCACCCTCGTAGCCGATGGGCGCCGTCGTGACGGACGCGACCGACCGAGTACGCGCCAGCGCATCCACTTCCGCGATGCGGGGCAGCGTCAAAATGTTGTCAACAGATACGGCGGGCATGTGGTGCTCCTCAACTCGATAGTTGATGGTTCAACTAGCGTAGTTGATGGAACGCCGACAGGGGAGGGTCTATTCCATCGGACGGCTCGGGCCTGCCGGCCGATGCACGGCGTCGTAAAGTTCGAGTTATGGAACCGCCCGAGGTTATCCTCGAAAACAGTGACGCCGTGTACGACTTCTACCTCGAGCACCAGCAGGGCTACCTCAAGTCGCAGGCGTCGTACGCCATCCTCGGGTTCAAGTACCGCCCGAGGATCACCTACCGCGAAGGTGCGAAAGAGCAGCTCCGTGAGCTGGTGAAGTCGAATACCCGGATGATCCTGTCGATCAACCACCTCAGCACGAGCGACCCGTACACCGTCGCCGCGATGGCGGCCCGCAGTCCACTGCGCCCGACAATCGGCCGATGTCGCGTACTGGCCAAGGACGAGCTGTTCGGTGACCCCGACCGGCGCAAGAAGGTCGACATGATGGGCGGCATTCCCGTGTTCCGCGGCAAGAACCACGGCATGCGCGCGGTCGCAGCGGCAGGGCAACGGATGATGGACATCTGCGCCGAACGCATGGTTCGCGGCGACGATCT
>JBBSKP010000099.1:0-17166 GCA_038256175.1 Mycobacteriales bacterium | reverse complement strand
GGTCGCTGCGGAACGACATCGCCCACGCTGTCGCCGCGTGCCGCCGCATACTGCAGGTACGCCCGCAGCATTGCCACGCCAGGTGCGGTCGACCGTTCGGGATCCATATCCACATGACTGAAGGAACTCACAATCGTCATGCGACTACGAGCCCGCGTGACGGCAACGTTGAGGCGCCGGTGACCGCCTTCCTGATTCAGTGGACCGAAGTTGTGACTCAAGCTCCCGTCTGCCCGCTTCGCGTAGCCGATGGACAGGATGATCGCGTCGCGTTCGTCGCCCTGAACGCGCTCGAGGTTCTTGACAAAGAACGCTTCGCCGGGCGGCTCGTCGAAGAAGGGACGCAGTCGAGGTCGGGTACGGAGTCGTTCTCGCAAGCGCCGGTCGATCCGTTCCATGTGATTGATACCCATGGTGATCACACCGAGCGACTCGTGCGGGCGGCTAGCAGCATGCTCGAGGATCTTGGCGACTACGCGGTCGACTTCCGCTGTGGCACTGTCGTCTTCGCTTCCAGCGTTGCGTGGCTGGCGGACCAGTTCGTGGGAAAGGCAATCGCGCCCCGCGACGCCAGGAAATGTCGTCAGCGAATTGCCGTAGATCCAGGCGTTGGAGAACGCGATCAGCCTTTCGTCGCGGCTGCGGTAGTGCCAGGTCAACGATCGGGTTCGCGCGCTGGACAGCGCCGCGGTGAGAACGTCGAGAATCGACTCGAAACCTGTTGTCAGCGCAAGGTTGATGCTGCCGTCTTCGTTGACGACATGCTCGCCTTTGTCCTCACCGTCCACCGTGAAGAACTGCGTGGGCGGGAGCTGCTTACGGTCACCGGCAACTACGACGCGTCGGGCCCGTGAGATTGCGGCGATGGCATCGGCGGGAACGATCTGGCTGGCCTCGTCGAACACGACGACGTCGAAGTACGGTCGGTCCCCCGGCAACAGGTGGCTCACGACAAGCGGACTCATAGCCCAGCACGGTTTCAACGCGGTGACGAGATCCGGTGCGGCAGCGAATATCTGACGGAGCGCAAGGTGTCCACGTTTGCGCGCCGCTTGCGCCGCGAGAATCTGACTCTGGTCGGGATGTGCGGCCGTCACCGCTGCCAGGCGCTGCGCGACCGCGCTCAATACTCTGCTGCTGGACTGTCGAACGTGGCTGGTATCCGCGTTGCGAAAGTCGCCCGCGTGCGCGTCGTGCAGTGCTGCGTCGAAATGCGCGATAACGGGATCGTCAAAACCGATGCGGTCCAATACGGATCGATACCAGCATGTTTCGAACGTCGCCGCGGCCAGTTCGGGATCGACCCGACGTGAACGTAACTCCGTGAGTAGGGGGTCGAGTCCGAGGCGGCTGAATTGCGTTGCCAGCTCATTGATCCGGGGGATCTTGCCCAAAGTGCGGCGGTCGCGCGCCAGCGCCTCCAATGTTTGCACGAGCTGCGGCCGTGGCATCGCTGTCAGATCGAGCCACGGCAGGAACGCTCCGAGCGTAGCCAATTCGCTCGTAAGCCTGTCGAGCTGTGTTTCGACTCCAGTGAGGTTGGGCGCAATCCGTGGCGAACCGTGGTCGACCGCGAGCTCGTGCCACCGGTCCCGCAATGCTCTCGCATTGCGGAGCGCAACGAAAAGCTCCTTGCGAGAAGGCTTTCCATCAGCCTGCCACATGCGGATGGCAGTGCCACGCGCCTGCCTGCGAGAGCGGACATCACCGCGCGCGTGGGCCGGAAACTGGCCGCGCGTCTTCCGAGATGCCGCCGCCGAGGCCATCTCGTCGAGAGGAGCGTCGAACAGTGCTGGGCCGAACTGCTGAACTATCGTTGCGACATCGCCGAGATAGGCGAGGCGCTCGCGCCAACCAGAGAGTGTCTTCGGTCCGACGAGACCCGTATACGCAACCACTTCGTCCAACGCGCTCCACGTCTCGGGAGCCGACTTATTGTGCAACAGCATTGCGATCCGCAGAGCTTCTTCGGCTTGTGCGGAGGAATGGATCTGCGCTCCGGCCCAAGGGCTTTCGGCGATACTGAGCGCCAATCCGCCAAGACCGACGAACTCGGATAGCTCTTCCTTGACGCGACGCATCTCCGCCGCGCCCAAGGCTGAGACCTCCGCGCCGCCGAGTCGTACCGACGTGGCCGCGGATGTTCCGTACCGGGCCGACAGTCCGAGGAGCGCGCTCTGCGCATCGAATACGCTCACCTCCCACGGCGACCGCGGGGCGTTCATTGCGGTGTCGTGGGCATTGAGTTGGTCTCGCCGGGTCGTGAGTTGCTCGTGCAACGCCACCTGCCCAGACAAGTCCGTGTTGCTACCGCCCATTCCGCTTGTCAGAGTTTGCACCAGCGTGGCCCGTGAACCGCCGCCGTCGTGCACGTCGAAAAGCGCATCGCCGAGGCCGACGTTGGTCAACCGGTCGAGTACAGCAGCGATTGCGGCGCGCTTCTCGGCGACGAAGAGGACGCTCTGCCCCCGAGCGACCAACGTCGCGATCATGTTCGCGATCGTCTGGCTCTTGCCGGTGCCCGGTGGCCCGGAGACGACCATCGATTGCCCGGCCACAGCAGCGTTGATGACGTAGCTTTGCGACGAATCGGCATCGAGGACGAGGTACTCGTCCCGCGGCGAGTTCCGATCCGGATCTGTCATCGCGACCTCGACACCTGCCTCCGCGAGAGCGAAAGCGGCGGCCTTGTTTCCGGATATGGCTGCGACGACGTCGTGCTGGATCAACGCCTCGACGTTGTGTGACAGGTCCTCGACCATGGGCAGCTTCGTGTAGGAGAAGGTGCCGAGAATTCGACGCTCGGAAATGGCGAATCCCGTTACAGCGCTTGCCTTCTGCGCAATGGCGTCGAACACTGGCTGCGGGTCGAGGTTGTGGCTGTCCAGCAAGCCGACGAGCTCGTCGCCGTCGAGCGAAATACGGAACTGCTCGGAAAGTAGGTGCAGCAGAGCGGGATTGACGACAGGCTCGCCCTGCAACGCGATCTCGAAATCGTCTTCCGCTGCGCCTGTGGCGGTGATCGACGCCTCGATCAGCAAGATTGGGGCGGCCGGCACAGCGGCGCCTTGTGCGTTTCGCCAGGTGCACATGCCAACCGCGACATAGCAAATGGCGATACCGCGCTCTTCGAGGGCTTCGCGAGCCTTGTTCCGTATTGCTCGCATGCGCTTCATTCGGTCGGCGAGGAGCTGTTTGCGGAAGAGACGCGAAAGGGTCACCGCATGCTTTCCGAGCAGTTGTTCAACTGCCAGGTAGTCGCCTTCGGCCAGATCGAGCGTGCCGAATCGCAGGTCGCGATAGAAGAGCAATTGGTTCCGCCAGCTCAGGTCGATCAGCTGGCTGCGCCATGTGTTGACCGCCGCTTCGACCTGCCTGGCGCGTTGTTGCCCCATGCCCATGACTCGCTCTCATCCACTGTGGTGCCCCAGCCTACGATTCGCGGCGGCTACGTGCATCGGGCGATCACCTGCCGGTCGTTTTCCGGTCACCTCCGGATGTCACTGTGAGCGAGTGGCAGTGGAGGAGGCCGACCTCGGAACGAAATCCCGGGCGGTCAGGGTGTTTGCCGAGCTGTGCGCACGCGTAGTCATGAGCCTGCCGTTCGGGCTCGAGCGGTTGGTCCCGCCGACGCTCCTCGGCTTCGCGGTCATCAACGGCTTCACCTTCGGGGTCGATCTGGCGCTCTTGACGGTGTTCCACGGTGTGTGGCACTGGCCGGTGCCGATAGCTGTGACGGTCGCCTATGTCCTCGCGTTCGCGCTGAGCTTTGTGTTGAATCGCGCATTCAACTTTCGATCGCATGGGGCGATCGATCGACAGGCGGCTGTGTACGCGGTCGTGATTGCGATCAACTACGCGGTGTTCATCCTCGGGCTCGGCACATGGCTGGCCTGGCTCGGGGTGGAGTACCACGTCGCGAGGATATTCGCGGGCGCGTGTGAGGCCATTTTCCTGTACTCCGCAATGCGCTGGATCGTCTTCCGACCGTCAGCTACATCCGCTCAGCTATATAGATTGACACGTGCTCGTCGACGCCTTTGAGAACCGGAATGGGTAGAGGAGTGAACGTCACGTCGTCGATGTCGCCGACGGCTTGGCGCACCTGGTCGGTGATGAGGACCTGCCCGCCCGCCGCCTGATCTGTCACGCGCGCCGCGATGTTGACGACGTGGCCGATCAGATCGTCTGCAGTGACCATCGCTTGACCGACGTGAATTCCCGCACGAAGACGTAGGGGAGCGGGCACTGTAGGCACCATTTCGATCGCCGCGGCCACGGCGGATTCGGGATCCGCGAATACAAGCATCAGACCGTCGCCGAGACGTTTTACGACGCGTCCGCCCCACCGGCGCACGATGGGCGTCGAGGCCCGGTGATGCTCCGCGAGCAGCATCAGTGCAGCTTCGTCGCCGTATTCAGCCGTGAAGGGCGTGAAACCTTCGAGATCGGTGAAGACGACTGTCATCTCTGCGGACGTCGCGTCGTCGCCGTCGACCCCGCGAGCCCAGGAAACGTCCCATGAGAGCATCTGGACCGCATTCAGGCCGACTGCCGCCAATGTCGACGGTCGGCGCTCGGCCGCCCGCTCCATGAATCGTCGGACGACCTCCAGCCGCGGAACCGACGACAGTGGGCGCTGCCCTGGATCCTCCAACCACTGCCGATCGACCAGTCCGACCTCGAGCGCTGCTCCAAGCAGCGCGGGGTCGTCGGCAAGTAGGCGCGCCAATCGTTCCGAAAGTAGACCGTGCAGGTCGGCAATCTTCGGCTGTGCGAGCAGGCGCAAGCGCGTTGGCCGCAGCGCAATTCTCACTGCGAACCGAACTGATGCACTGGCGTCACTGACATATAGACCGATTGTAGTATTTCCGGATTCAGGTGTCAGTGCCAGGTGCCGGCGCCTGATCCTGGGGGAAGCGCAGCTGGCGAGTCTTTGCGGTTCCTCATTTTCGCGCCGCGTCGGTAGCCGGTTTTCGCCCGAAGCGTGCAGTAAGCTGACGTGGACGTCAGTTATGGCACCCCGTGACCATCGGCGCCGGACCGCAACGCGATGAGAGGAACGCCGACTGATGAGTGATGGCGTGGTCGATTTGCCCGTCGGTCGGCGGTCGACGAGCGCGGCACCGGCACAGAAGTCTGCGAAGGCTACGCGTCGCCGCGAGGAACTGATCGCGACGGCGTACGAGGTCTTTGTCGACAAGGGTTACTTCGCAGCCGGGGTCGCCGATATCGCAGACCGGCTCTCGATCGGGCATGGGACGTTCTATCGCTATTTCGAGAGCAAGCGCGACATCTTGGACTACGTCATCGATTTCGGCTTCGAGCGGCTGAGCGACGACATACTCGGTCAGGTATGGGAGAAAGAGCCGCAAGATGCGGATCAATACTTCGACATGTGGCGCGATGTGCTCGAGCGGGTGTTCGCCAAGGTCACCCAGGAACCACGCCTCATCAAGTTGCTCTTGTTCGAATCGACGTCAATCGACGAGGAATTGACCGAGCGTTTCTTCGGGCTCAACGACATCGCAACCAGTGCGACGGCAGGCCATCTCGAGGAGGGCGTTGCCCGAGGTTTCATTCGGCCCGATATCGACATCGATATCGTTGCCGAAGCCACCAATGCCGCGCTTGCTCCAGGACTGGTGTCGATCATGCGAGATGATTCCAATCCGGACGCGCAGCGCAAGTACATAGATTCGGTCTTGAGCCTGATCCGCTATGGACTCGACGCAAAGCCCGCGCAAGGAAAGTGACCGTGAGGTCGGTTCCGCACGCGGGCGTCGTCGGTGGTGCTAGAGCGCGGCTAGTCGCAGCGCGTCGGCGTCTGCGTCGAAGCTGTCCTGAATCGCCACTTGCGCGGCAGGGGGCAGCGTATGCAGGATCTGGCGCACGCGATCCTGACGCCGCAGTGCACCTTGTCGGAAAGGTAGGCCGGGGGTTGGCTGAATCTGCGGGATGATCCTTTCGACCACTTCGGCCCCGCCATGATGCTGGCCTGCTCCGAGCATCGACTGCTCCTGCGCCATCTGAGCGTCATCTTTTTCTTCGCTCATACCAATAGGACCGATGCGTCGGCCGGTGAGGAACTGCTTCACTACTGGTTCATCGCTCGTCAGCAGCACCTCGCGAGGTCCGAACATGACGAGCTCCCGGCGGAACAGCACTCCGATGTTGTCCGGGACCGTCCTCGCGACCGAAATATTGTGCGTGACAATCACAATGGTGGCATCGATCCGCGCATTGATGTCAATAAGGAGCTGGCTCAGATAGGCCGTGCGAACTGGATCCAAGCCGGAGTCTGGTTCGTCGCAGAGAATGATTTGGGGGTCGAGCACGAGCGCGCGAGCGAGCCCCGCACGTTTGCGCATGCCGCCGGAGATCTCACCGGGGAGCTTTCCTTCGGCGCCTAGTAGTCCGACCAAGTCCATCCTGTCCATGACGATCTTGCGGATCTCTGATTCCGACTTCTTGGTGTGCTCGCGCAGTGGAAACGCGACGTTGTCCATCAAGTCCATGGAGCCGAACAGTGCACCGTCCTGGAACAGGACACCGAAAAGTTTGCGGAGCTCGTACAGCTCCTTGTTGGAGCAGCCCATGATGTCGGTGCCGTCGATGACGATGCTGCCCCGCTCGGGCCGCAGCAATCCGATCAACGACTTCAAGAACACCGATTTGCCGGTACCGGACGGGCCGAGTAGCACGCTGACCTCGCCGGCCGGAAGCGTGAGACTGACGTTCTGCCAGATCGTCTGACTCCCAAATGATTTCGTCAGACCTTCTACAGAAACTTCGATCCCCACGCAATGCCTCTACCGCGACCTAGCCGAACCTTCGCTGCACACCTAACGTGACGCAGAAAACAGAACGATCTACCACTCGACAAATTGCCGGCGCCCGCCCATTGTGTGTATGCCTTAAGCTGACATGCGTGTGACCTGAGCCTGGCGATACTTCGATCGGAGACGAGCAGTGACCGCGAAGGACAAAAAGCCCGAGCGGCCCGTACCGCACACGAGAGTTGTACGAGGCGGTGCGATCGCCAAAGTCGCCGTCACGCAAGCGGCACTGCTCGCCGGGACGAAGATCGCCAACGCGTTTCGAGAGACTGGCGCGGCCCAGGACGCGACGGCCCGGCGGCAGTTGCAAGCTATGAATCGTATTGTGCGAGTGCTTGGTTCGATGCGTGGCGCTTCGATGAAGCTCGGCCAGATGCTGTCGGTTCTCGAGTTCGACTTTCTCCCGCAGCCCGAGCGTGAGCGATTCCAGGCAACGATTACGGGCCTGTGCGATCAAGCGCCGAGAGTAAGCCTCGAGACGTTGAGATCGATGATCGAAGGCGAACTGGGGCCGATAGCCACGACCTTCGCTCAGTTCGATCCGCAGCCGGTAGCCGCGGCGTCGATCGGGCAGGTCTTTCGCGCAGTGCTTCCGTCGGGGCAGCAGGTCGCCGTGAAGGTGCAGTACCCGAAGATCGCCAACGCGGTACGCGCCGACATGAAGAACCTCCGAATGCTATCGGGACTCGGACGCCAGATACTGCCCGAACTCGATCTGGATGCGATCATCGACGAGGTTCAAGAACGAGTTACCGAGGAACTCGACTACGCGCAGGAAGCGCGAAATCAAGAGTTGCTGGCCGAGCGTTTCGAAGGCCACCCATTCATTCACATCCCGCGGACTTTTCCGAACCTGTGTACAGGCAATGTTCTTGTGACCGAATGGGTCGACGGGCAGACGATGAAAGAGTTGCGTCAGGCGCCCGAGGGTATGCGAGATCGCGCGGGCGAGATCATCTTTCGGTTCTACACGGGAATATCTACAAGTACCGGCAGTTCTCCGGCGACCCCAACCCTGGCAACTGCCTGTACCGGGCTGACGGAACCGTGTCGTTTCTCGACTTCGGGCATTTCAAGGTTATGGACGAGGCAGCGGCCGACTTCGAGATCGCTTGCCTGCGCGCGCTGTCAGAGTCGAGGGCAGACGACCTTCACGCCCTGATGGCGGATGCTGGGATACTCACGTCGCCGGAATTGATCACGCCCAGCCAGCTGTTCGAGGTCATGCGCGCATTCGTCGCGTGGTACGTCACACCTGGCGAGAATCGCCTCAGCGGTACATCGGCGACGGCGACATTGATGTCCACCGTCGATCCCGGTAGCGGGTATTTCGACGTCCTTCGCCATCAGTCGCTTCCGAAGGAACATCTGCTGTCTCGCCGAGCTGAGGCGTTCATTTACGCATTGCTGGGATACATAGGCGCGCAGGCTGATTGGAATCTCATCGTACGAGAGTGGTTGTACGGCGACGAACCCATGACCGAGCTGGGTCGTCAAGAAGCGGAATGGTCGTCCCGAAGGGCCGGCCCTGTTTGAGTGTCACACGGCCTCACTTCTACTGTCGCAGTGTGACATTCAAGCAACATTCGCCATCAGGACGGGTTCGGCGTCGTGAGGTCGTAGACAGTTGTTGCGCCGACTGTCGTCGTGGTGAAGTGTGCCTTGACCCACGCACTGATCTCGTTTGCATTGCCGGATTGACCGCCGGGACCGCCGCCCATGCCGTCGCCGTCGGCAATGAAATAGTGCACCGCACCATCGGCGACGTATTGCTGGAACTGAGCGAGCGTCGGCGAATTGTCGGAGCCCGTGAATCCACCGATCGCCATCACAGATGTTCCCGTGCTCAACTCGAGGCTGCTCGCCGAGTGAGCCCCGATAGTCGCTGCGGCCCAGCGATTGTCAGTGGCTTCCAGGAGCGTATCGACATCGGCACTGCTGGCCGGGCTATCGGGTCCACCGCCCATGCTACCGGCTGTGTTCGGACCCGATGTCGGGATGGATCCGTTGTGCGGGTGCGCAGCGGTCTCGATCGCGTAGGCCGCCGTGCCACCGAGACCGAACAGCAGTCCAGCGAACGCCAGGACAGCGGTGAGGCGACGCAACTCATGACCGCCGACAACCAGGACGGATGCCACGATGCTCGACCCGATCAGCAGAATCCAGCGCAACGCAGGCAACCAGTCCGAGGTGCGGTCGAGCAGGATGAAGTTCCACACACCAGTTCCCGCTGACATGGTCGCCAACGCGATCCGCGCCGACAGGAAATCCCTGCCGCGCCAGAGTTCACGAACGGAGATTGCGACAAGCGCTGCGATCGCGGGAGCAAGTGCGACGGTGTAATACGGATGCACCGTGCCCTGCATATAGCTGAAGCAGAGACCCGTCACCACAAGCCAACCGCCCCAGAGTAGAAGGCTCGCGCGCACACGCCCGGTGCGTGGTGGTCGGCGGGTGAACCACAGTCCGGTAACAAGACCGATCAGTGCGGCTGGCAGGAGCCACGAGATTTCGGTGCCCATCGACTGCCCGAACAGCCTGGTAATGCCGGTGCTGCCGCCGAATGCTGTGCCTCCGCCTCCGCTTCCGCCGCCTCCATTGCCGTCGCCGCCGAGCACACGTCCCAAGCCGTTGTAACCGAGCGCCAGTTCTAGCAAGCTGTTGTCGGTCGAACCGCCTATGTAGGGCCGAGATCCGCTGGGCCACAGGCTGACCAGTGCCACGAACCAACCACCCGAGACGATCATGGCAACACACGCAACGAGCAGTTTGCCGATTCGCTTCCAGAAACCTCCAGGTGCGGCGACAAGGAAAACCAACCCGAACGCAGGAACCACTAGAAAGGCTTGCATCATTTTCGTCAGGAAGGCGAATCCGACTGCAGTGCCCGCCAGAGCAATCCATCTGGTGCTCGACGATTCGGTGGCGCGCACAGTGCAATACGCGGCGGCGACGAGTAGCAACACCAGGAGGGCGTCGGGATTGTTGAACCGGAACATCAACGCTGCCACAGGTGTCAGCGCAAGTACGGCACCGGCGAGCAGGCCGGCGCCGCAACCGCTCCACCGGCGGACAGCGCCGTAGAGGAGCGCGACCGACCCGACGCCCATCAGAGCCTGTGGCATCAGCATGGAGAAGGAACTGAACCCGAACAACCTGCCCGACAATCCCATGATCCACATTGCGGCGGGTGGCTTGTCGACAGTGATGGCGTTTCCGGAGTCCAGTGATCCGAACAGCAACGCTTTCCAACTCTGCGTTCCGGCTTGCACTGCCGCGGCGTAGAAGTCGTTCGCCCAACCCGACGCGCTGAGACCCCACAAGTACAGGACGGCTGTCGCCACAAGGAGTGCGAACAGGCTCGGTCTTGCCCACCGCGGCTGGTCGTGGGGTCCGAAGAACAGTCGCGAAGGAAGCGGAGCAGCCGGTGCCGGCGTTGCGAACGGATGCCTTTGTTGTACAGGATGTTTCGTTATCGTCATCGTTGTTCTCTCGTTGTCGATTGGCGGGACCATGGATTAACTCGATCGGCGGGGATGAAACACCCAGCCACGCAACAGGACGAACCGCAGGGCTGTCGCGACCAGATTTGCCAGCACAAGAACTGCGAGCTCCAATTGCCGTTGCGGTTCGGAGATGCTGTGCAGCACGGCAAGCGAGCCGCTGGTCAGGGCCAATCCGATGGCAAAAACGAGCAGTCCTTCGAACTGGTGCCTTGCGGCACCGACGCGGCCGCGCACGCCGAACGTAAAGCGTCGGTTGGCTGCGGTATTGCCCAATGCCGTTGCGAGTAGGGCGATCAGGTTGGCAGCCTGTGCACCGATGGTGCCGTGGAGCAGGATGAACAGCAGTAGATACATCGACGTACTGACGATGCCGACAGCTCCGAATCGGATGACTTGACTCAGAAGCTTCGGCGATCCGTGCGTCACCGCCGCGTTGGCGTCGTTACCGATCAGGGCATTGACTGGAATCGCGCCGGTCGCGAATCCCTTGAGCAGGCGAGCAATTCCTTTGAGATCGGCGGTCGCGGTCGCGACGATGTCGACGCGGCTATCGGGATCGTCGATCCAGTCGACCGGCACTTCATGGATCCGCATGCCGCAGCGCTCGGCAAGCACCAGTAGTTCAGTGTCGAAGAACCAACCGGTGTCGACGATGTGGGGAAGCAAGCGGTGCGCCGCATCGGCACGAATCGCTTTGAAACCACACTGGGCATCGGAGAATTTGGCTGACAGGGTCGAGCGAAGGATCAAGTTGTAGCAACGCGAGATCGCCTCGCGCTTCGCGCCGCGGACCACCCTCGCTCCTCGGCCGAGTCGCGTGCCGATTGCGACATCCGAATGACCCGAGACGAGGGGAGCGATCAGCGGGGCGAGGCCGGCGAGGTCGGTCGACAGATCGACATCCATATAGGCGAGAATCGGTGCGTCCGACGCAGACCAGACCGAATGCAGTGCCCGCCCACGCCCCTTCTCCTCGAGTCGCACCGAACGAACGGTGTCGAACTCGTCGGTCAGCGCTACCGCAATTGTCGCCGTTGCGTCGGTGCTGGCATTGTCGGCGATTGTGATGCGATACGAGAACGGAAACTCCGACTCGAGGTAGGTATGGAGCCGACGGATCGTATTCGCCAGTGCGACTTGCTCGTTGTAGACGGGAACGACCACATCGAGCACGGGAGCTCGGCGTTCACGTGCGATCGCGGCGGCGTCGGGGCGGGAGTCGAACGTGCCCGGGCCTGCGTGTCGCCCAGGTGCAGTGGTGGTCATGAAGACCATGGTGGACGGGCAGATTGTGTGGGCTGTTGGTGCTTGCTATGAATCCGCTATGCAACTGTGCGCGAGTCTTACCCCTCCGGGGGTAAGAACCGCGCACAGTTAGGGAGCGTCGCGGTGAACACGGTGTGTCCCGGAATGCTTTGTGCACCAATGGTTCCGCCGTGGGACTTCATCACCGCGGCGACGATGGCCAGACCGAGCCCGGTACTGCCTGCGCGACGCGACCGTGAAGTGTCTCCTCGCGCAAAGCGTTCGAAGATCTCGGGTTCGAGCTCGGGCGGAATTCCAGGCCCGTCGTCCGTGACGGTCAGCACTGCGTTGTTGGACTTGTCAACCGAAAGGGACGTCGTGACCGAGGTGCCGGGTGCGGTGTGAGTGCGTGCGTTGGCCAACAGATTTGCCAGAACCTGGTGCAGCCGTGCGGAATCGCCGGTCACGAGAATCGGCTCGTCGGGCAGATCGAGGTTCCATTGATGATCGGGTCCCGCAACATGCGCGTCGCTCACCGCGTCCACCGCAAGGCGGGTGAGGTCTACCTGCTCCTGCTCGAGCGGGCGACCGGAATCCAGTCTGGCCAAGAGCAACAGATCCTCGACAAGATTCGTCATTCGGCCGGCCTCGGATTCCACGCGACCCATCGCATGGGCAACCCGATCCGGCACACGCGCACTCTCACGTCGCGCAAGCTGGGTGTATCCCAGAATCGCGGACAGCGGTGTTCGGAGTTCGTGGCTGGCGTCCGCGACGAATTGTCGTGCCCTCGTTTCGCTGGCCTGCCGAGCCGAGAGTGCACTGGAAATGTGTTCCAGCATTCGATTGAGTGCTGCGCCGAGCTGCCCGACTTCGGTCCGCGAATTTGTGTCGCTCTCGGGCACCCGGACCGGAAGTGTCACCTCCCCGCGATCCAGCTGCAGGTCAGCGACGTCGCGAGCTGCCGCTGCGACCCTCGTCAACGGTTGCAGAGCCCGCCTGATCACGAGGACCCCAGCTGTTGTCGCCGCAACGAGCGCCAGGCCGGCGACCACAATAAAGATCAGCATTGTTCGCAGGAGTGTTTCGTCGACATCGGAGAGAGACAGGCCGGTCACGATGACCTCGCCTTGCCGGGTCGTCGTGGCGAGTAGCCGGTAACTGCCGACGCCTTCGAGGTTCACTGTGTGGGGCTGACTGTCCGTAGGGATTGCGGCAATCTCGTCGCGCGCGGCATCGGACAGTGCCGCACGGCCACCACTGGTCGTCAAAACGCCCGACTCGGTCGCCACGCCGCCGTTCACCACGGCGCCGACGGTCCCCGGTGGCTGGCCCGGTGCGTCGAGGAAGTCCGGGCCCGGTCCACTCGACGTATGCTCCGGCCTGCCGTCAGGTGGTGGAGGAAACGTGCCATCGGATATCGCAACGGAGCGATGTCCCGCGTCGACCAGTTGATCGTCGAGCTGGTTCACCAGAAACGTTTGCAGCGCAAGCGTTGTCACTGTCCCGATCACGACGCACACCACCGCGAGGAGCATGACCTGGCCGATGAGCAGGCGTGCGCGCAACGACCATGTTCGCGGTGACCAGCGGGGACGTCGATCGACCGCGCCGCTCACGTCAGCGGACGGGTTTGAGGACATAGCCGGCGCCACGCAGTGTGTGGATCATCGGTTCGCGTCCGCTGTCGACCTTCTTCCGCAAGTACGAGACGTACAGCTCCACGATGTTGGATCGGCCGCCGAAGTCGTAACTCCACACGCGGTCGAGGATCTGCGCTTTGCTCAGTACGCGTTTTGGATTTCGCATCATGAAGCGAAGCAGCTCGAACTCAGTCGAGGTCAGTGAAATCGGTTCGCCGTCCCGCGACACTTCATGGCTGTCTTCGTCGAGAACCAGATCGCCGACGACGATCCGGGCACCGCTCTCCGTGGTGGTGACCCCAGTGCGCCGGAGCAACGCGCGCAAGCGCAGCACGACCTCTTCGAGGCTGAAGGGTTTTGTGACGTAGTCGTCGCCGCCCGCGGTCAATCCCGCGATGCGATCCTCCACCGAGTCTTTCGCGGTCAGCAGCAATACGGGCAGGTGTGGGATGTGCTCCCGCAGTTTGTGCAACACCTCGAGACCGCTCAGATCAGGCAACATGACGTCCAACACCGCGACATCGGGCCGGAACTCCCGCGCTTGCGCGACGGCCGATGCCCCATCGCCAGCGGTAGAGATATCCCACCCTTCGTAGCGCAGCGCCATCGACACCAACTCCGCGAGGGCAGGCTCGTCGTCGACTACCAGCACTCGGATCGGGTTGCCATCGGCCCTGGTCATCACTACGCGTTCGGAGGCCGGGCGCTGCGTGCTCGAGGGCTGGGTTGGGGAGGACATATCCCTATTATGTGCGCGCGGGCTTGGTCGCCACTGTGCGTTTTATATGTGCCAGCTGTGAATCGGGTGACGCCTGTCGACATACGCGATGCTGAGACTCCGCACAGCTCGGACACAACTTTCGCCGCGAAGGTTGAGCAACAGGTACTCACCCTACAGACTGGAGCACGCGAATGAACGACCGGAATTTGCCCACGATGCAGCACTCGGAGCAGCCTTGGGGCGCATCACAATCTACCCCGAGCAACAGATGGACAGGGCGGAAGACGCTTGCTGCAGTCGGCGTCGCCGCCATGATCGCAGCAGGTGGTGGAGCGACGATCTACGCGGCGTCGAGCGGTGGCTCGAACAACATGGGTGACCCCGGCGGAATGGGTGGATCCGGCGGTGCGGGAGGCCCCGGATCGTCAGCATCGGCCAATGCTATGGGCGGTGCGGGCATGGGCGGATCTTTGCACGGCGAGTTCGTCGTCTCGGACGGCCACGGTGGATACACCACCGAACTGACCCAAACAGGAACTGTCACAGCAATTTCCGCCACCTCCGTGACAGCGACGAGCGCGGACGATTACACCCACACTTACATCATCAGCGCCGAAACTACTGTCGGCAGCGGTCAGACTGGGAGTGCCGGTTCAACGTTGGCAGTCGGCGATACGGCGACCATCCACGCGACAGTGACGAGCGGGACCGCAACCGCAACGGCGATAGCCGACGGAGCAGCAACGCCATCTGCGGGGCCAGGCGGCGTTGCGCCGATGGGCGGGCAAATTGGGATGCCGCCCGGTGCTGGCCCCGGAGGCACGGCCAGAGCAAGCGGCAACTAGACGTCTCACCCGTTCGTGAGCTGCACCCGTCTGCAGCCCACGGACCGACGTTAGGACGCGACTGCTGTTCCCAAGGACATTGCAGCCATCGGTTTCGGAGCACCGGTCTCGTAGAACTGCTCCAGCTCATCGATCGCAAACCCGGCTGATTCGAGCATTTCCGAGACCGACCGCGTGAGGTGGCAACCACCGAAAGCGCGCTTCTGGATCGGCTCGAGGCGGTGTTGCCAGCGCCTGATGCTCTCGTCCGGAGCCAACCCGTGCTCGACAAAGTGCAGCTTCCCACCGGGTTTCAGCACGCGCAGTACTTCCTGTAATGCGACGTGGACGTTTGGGATAGTGCATAGCGTCCAAGTGGACAGCGCGTTGTCGAAAGTGTTGTCCGCGAACGGCAACGACTGGCCGTCCAGGCCTGCCCACTCCACCGGCACGGTAGCGGCGGCCAGGCGCTTCTTCGCCAGCTTCCAACCGACACCCGACGGCTCGACCGCGTCGAGTCGGGTGACAGCAGCCGGGTAAAACGGAATGTTGAGTCCTGAACCGAAACCGATCTCGACGACGTCGCCCGCAAGGCCTTCACATACCCGTCGCCGCAATGGCTCGGACATTTTCATTCCACAAGCAACGTCGATAATCCGGGGCACAACCTGCTCGCCATAGAAGCCCATCAGCGTTTCCTCACACTTGTTCCTACGCATCTCACACAACCGTAGGCTGACGATGAGCCCTTGAATACCGTGCCGTCGCCGAATGCCTAGAGAATCGCGCGTAACGCCATTCAGAGCTGTTCCGCCACGGGTACATTTGGCCACATGCAGTGCGGCCTCGGCACATGACACCGGCGACCACCACCAGCCAATCGGCTGGTGGGACCGCCGCGCTCCCGCACCCAGAGGAATTGGTCGGGCAGCACTACAGAGTGCCCGAGAGTTACCACGTTGGCCGAGAGAAGATCCGCGAGTACGCGCGCGCGGTCCAGAACGACCTGACTGCCCATTGGGACGAAGGGCAATCCGCTGGCCTCGGCTATCCGGCGTTGGTGGCGCCGGTTACATTTACGGCGATACTGAGCGCCCGCGTTGAGCAATGGATCTTCGAAGAATTCCTCAACCAATACGACATGAGTCAGGTACTTCTCACCGAGCAGCGAATGCTCGTGTTCAAGCCGGTCCTTGCTGGAGATCGGTTGAGATCAGACGTGTACCTTGAATCCTTCCGCGAGGGTCACGGCCAGGACGTGCTCGTCTTCAGAAACGAGATCACCGACGATAAGGGCGCCGGGGTGCAGACGACATGGACGACGATGGTCGCTCGAACAGGTGGGGCGATCGATGAACACCTTTGCGAGTTCGTTCGCAACGTGATGCCGATCGGCGGCTGAGACCGATTGACATGCACTTCAGTTTGTCACCGATCGGAGGAGCAGATCATGAGTGAAACCATCCCGGCCGCAGCCGTACCCCGAGGCACTGTAACCGGAGCGGGCAAGTTCGCCGTCGGCAACAACGGTGAGCACTTTGCGGTGAGTCGCAAATGTCGGCACCTACGCGCGGATCTCGCCGACGGCAGCATCGATGCAGAGGGCTGCCTCGTATGTCCCTGGCACGGAGCGAAGTACGACGTCAAGTCCGGTCAGATGGTTCTCGGCCCGCAGGGAATCTTCGCCAAGATCCCCGGGCTCGGCGAGAGTTTCAAACTAATGACTCGCGTGTTCCCTTTGCAACGCGGCAAGGTCGAGAAATCCGGCACAGCGCTGCACATCGACTGAGAATCCCTATTTGATGAAGATCGCCTATTTGATGAAGATGTTGGAACCGGAGTTCATCGCGGGAAAGCCGGAATCGACATTGGCGGGGATGCCGTAGTAGGAGGCGTCGCGGCCGACCATCCGAGTCCCGTTGGTGTCGGCTGGGAAATCGTAGTTGTTGGCCATGAATACTGCGCGAGCGTCGCCAGGTAGGGCGTAGACGACATCGATTCCGAAGCCACCGGCGGAGTTCGCTGTGGCGGTGACAATTTCGGTGCCTTCGGGCTCGAGAACCGCGCACGGACCTGAAATCCATTGACCGTACGGGTTGTCCGATCCGACCAGGTCCATCGGCTGGCCGGTGTTGTTGTATATCGTCATCGCCACTGTCTGTCCGGTCGTTGGCAATGTGCCTGCATTGGCTACACCCGCCGCGCCGACGGCGACACCGAGCGCGGCGAGACCGGCGATGGCGAGGGCGGCACAACGAGCTGCCCGGCGGCCGTTGCGCGCCGGGCTGGGGGTGTCGGTGTTCGTTGAGTTCGTCATGGCTGGTGTTACTGTCCGAGTGAAGGTTTGGGCTTCGCGTCCGGTGTTCCGGGCGTGCGACACCTATGGCC
>JBBSKP010000098.1:0-17219 GCA_038256175.1 Mycobacteriales bacterium | reverse complement strand
CTGAACGAACTCGATACGGAAGGCCACCGGGAACGTTCTTCCCCCGGTCACCGTACGTCCGATCTCAATATCAATCACGCGTCACTCATTTCTCCGCATCCCGACCACGACGTGTCTCACGACCATGCTGGCAAAGAACGTTATCGCTGGATGATGACGTGCTTCTTGCGGTCAAAGAGCGTGCCCGTCGGGAGAATCGGACAGCAGGTCAAGTGCTGTCCGATCTAGCTCGTCAAGCGCTGACCAACCGGGATCAAGGGGGGTCGACCGAAATCCTAGGGTTTCACGGTTTCGAACCCCTCCCGCACCGCGGCGAGGCGATCTCCAATGCGTTCATCGACCAACTTCGTGACGAGGAAGCGGTGTGACACGGGCACTCTTGGACGTCAACGTATTGATCGCGCTTCTTGATAGCGACCACGTCGACCATGTGCGCGCTCGCGACTGGATCAACGCGGAGGTCGGAAACGGCTGGGCGTCGTGTGCCATCACGCAAAACGGCTTCGTGAGGATCATCAGTCAACCTCGCTACCCGAGCCCGGTGTCGCCGAGTCAGGCCATCGACCGACTATCGCGCGCCACAAACACTGAACACCACGAGTTTTGGGCATGTTCGGTGAGCTTGCTAGACCGTGACGTCATCGATCACTCACGTCTGCATGGCCACAGGCAGGTAACCGATGCGTATCTGCTGGCACTGGCGACCGCGAACAACGGCAGACTGATCACTTTCGATCAATCCGTCCCGGTCAGCGCGATACGCGGAGCCGAAGAGGCGAATCTCGTCATTCTTTGAGGATGCCGCGGCACACAGACGACACGCAAAAGGCCGCCGGGACCAAGTGTCCAGACGGCCTTCGCGGTCGCAATCAGCTGTGGTACGGCTCCGCGCTGACGAGCGTGACCTTCATCGTGTTGCCGTTCGGCAGGTAGTACTCGCGAGTGTCACCGACAGTCGCGTCGATGAGGGCAGAACCGAGTGGTGAGTTGGGGGAGTACACCTCGAGTTTGGAGTCGCCGACGCCCTCTTCACGAGTGGCGATCAGGAAGGTCTCCGTGTCGGACTCGTCGCCGTCGTAGTAGACCTTGACGACCGACCCGGGGAGCGCAACACCGGACTGAGTCGGCGCCTCGCCGACCTTGGCGTTGTTCAGCAGTTCCTGCAGCTGGCGGATACGGGCTTCCTGCTGGCCCTGATCTTCGCGGGCCGCGTGGTAGCCACCGTTCTCCTTGAGATCGCCCTCTTCGCGGCGCTCGTTGATCTCGGCAGCGATAATCGGGCGGTTCGCAATGAGTTGGTCGAGTTCAGTCTTGAGCCTGTCGTGTGATTCCTGGGTCAACCAGGTCACCTGGGTCTCGGTCATCTCGATCACTCCCTCGTAGTTGGTGCCCCCATGCGGGAATCCCTTATGCAAGCAGCTGCTCGCCATCGCGCAGTGGCGAACGGCTAAGCGAATCCGGGAAGGTGCCGACAGGGCCCTCTTGATCCCGGGCTGACACGCCAGGCCGCCAATGCAGCAAACACGGCTCCGAACCGCCGGAACCGTGTATGCAGCGATTTTAGCACGCGAGGCCATTTTCCTGTTCAGTCCTCGGTCGCAGACCGGTCACGATCCGTTCACGCAGTCACTCGGTCTTCAAGTACCCCGGAACCTCGAAGCTGCAGCCATAGACGTCGGCAATGGCGGGCGGCTGCGACGTCCGAATAGTCGACTCGACCTGCACCGTTCCGCTGCTGGACGGGGCGACGTACACCTCGCGCCTACCGGTTTCGCTGCCGTCCTTCGACCGTGCCCGGATGATGCACACGACCGCTCTGGAGGGGTCCTTGCGGGTGACGGCGAAGGCCATGTTCACCGTCGAATCGTCGACGACGTCGTAGGAGATCTGCTCGCCCTCGAGCTCTTTCGGGCCGAATCGCTCATACCCCAGATACGCGACGCCGATACCGGCAAGCACGACCGCTGTGCCCAGCAAAAAGACCAGTACGCGGGAGCTTGTGCGGGAGCGCGGCGAGCCGTAACGGTCGGTCGGTCTCGGTGGGGTCATGAGCCCGGTCCTACGCCGCTCGACGGGGGTATGACTGAAGTCGCAAGCATCGGGTGGAACTATAGGGGAAGCGATACGGCGAGCTGCGGGTGCGGCCGTCGCACGGGCGAGTGAAACCGAGGTGAACCCACACATGAGCGGACTGCGGCTCATGGCAGTGCATGCCCACCCTGACGACGAGTCCAGCAAAGGCGCGGCGACGACAGCCCGCTACGCGGACGAGGGTCACGAGGTCCTCGTCGTCACGCTCACCGGTGGTGAGCGGGGAGATGTGCTCAATCCGGCGATGGATGTGCCAGGCGTCAGCGAACGGATGAACGAAATCCGGCGCGAAGAGATGGCCGAGGCAGCCCGGATTCTCGGTGTGCAGCAGACCTGGCTCGGCTTCGTCGATTCCGGTCTTCCCCAGGGTGACCCGACGCCTCCTTTGCCCGAAGGGTCCTTCGCGCTTGTCCCGCTCGAAGTGTCGACCGAAGCCCTCGTCAAGGTCATTCGCGAGTTCAAACCGCATGTGATGACGACGTATGACGAGAACGGTGGTTATCCGCATCCGGATCACATCCGATGTCATGAGGTCTCGGTAGCGGCGTTCGACGCCGCAGGCGATGCCACGAAATTCCCTGACGCCGGTGAGCCGTGGACGCCGTTGAAGCTCTACTACAACCACGGTTTCAGCATGTTGCGGTTGCAGTTGTTCAAGGAGGAGTACGAGCGGCTAGGGGAGCCGTTCCCGCTCCAGGAATGGCTCGACAGGTGGAAGCGGCCCGAGCAAGGCGACGTCATGGGTCGCGTCACCACACAGATTCAGTGTGGCAAGTATTTTCCCAACAGGGACGACGCGCTGCGGGCACATGCGACGCAGATCGATCCGAACGGGATGTTCTTCGCGATCCCGCTGGCGATGCAGCAGCGAGTGTGGCCGACCGAAGAGTTCGAGCTTGCCAAGACACGGGTACGTACGGCGATCCCGGAAACGGATTTGTTCGCGGGAATCGCTTCGGCGCAAGGCCGAAGCCAGGCAAGTAAAGAGGAAACGACGAAGTGACGGGTTATCCGGCGATGCTGGCCAGTGTGACCATGCATCTGCCTTTGGCGGCCAACGATCCGACGGGTCCCGAGTTCGGTAAGGCGTCGCCGATCGGTTTGGTGGTCATCCTGCTGCTGCTCGCCGGCACAGTGCTGCTGATCAGGTCGATGAACAAGCAGATCAAGAAGCTGCCGGACACGTTCGAACCCGACCATCCCGAACCCGATCAGGCTGCCGACGAAGGAACCGATCCCGGAGCCGCGAGTCCGCGATCACCCGAGAACGGTACGAGCACGGCCTGAGTGCAAGGGTATTTAGTGCAAAGCTGGAGCCTATGAACCGGCTCGGCGACGCAAGTTCGCCCTATCTCCGACAGCACGCGAGCAACCCGGTGCATTGGTGGCAATGGGGCCCGGACGCTCTCGCCGACGCCAAGCGCCGCGATGTGCCGATCCTGCTTTCCATCGGGTACTCGGCGTGCCATTGGTGCCATGTGATGGCGCACGAATCGTTCGAGGATCAGGCGACGGCGGAGCTGATGAACGCGAACTTCGTCTGCATCAAGGTCGATCGCGAGGAACGCCCGGATCTGGATGCGGTCTATATGAACGCGACGGTGGCCATGACCGGCCAAGGCGGCTGGCCGATGACGTGCTTCCTGACGCCGGACACCGAGCCCTTCTACTGCGGGACGTATTACCCGAAGACCGCACGTGGTGGGATGCCGTCGTTCCTTCAACTGCTCGAGGCGATTACCGACACCTGGACCAACAGGCGCGACGATGTTCTGCAGGCGTCGCAGGCAGTGGTAGCCGAACTGCGACGCAGCAGCGACGGTCTGCCCGCTGCAGACATCGAAGTCGGTCCCGAGTTGCTCGACCACGCGGTGGCGGCGGTATTGCGGGACGAGGACCGGCTCCGCGGTGGCTTCGGTGGCGCCCCGAAGTTTCCGCCGTCCGCCCTCGTCGAAGGCTTGTTGCGCAGTTACGAACGCACAAAGAACACCGACGTGCTCGACGCCGTCACTCGCGTGGCGGAGGCGATGGCCCGCGGTGGGCTCTACGACCAGCTGCGCGGCGGATTCGCGCGCTACTCGGTGGATGCCGACTGGGTGATCCCACACTTCGAGAAGATGCTCTACGACAATGCGATGCTGCTGCGTGCGTACGCACACCTTGCACGGCGCACCGGATCGGCGCTCGCCGGTCGAGTCGCGGCAGAGACTGCCGAGTTCCTACTCGCCGAGTTGCTGACGGAACAAGGGTGCTTCGCGTCGGCGCTAGATGCTGACACCGAAGGCGTCGAAGGATCGACCTACGTGTGGACGCCGGACCAACTCGCCGCTGTTCTCGGCCCGGACGATGGGCCTTGGGCCGCAACTGTTTTCGCGGTGATTCCGGCCGGCACATTCGAACACGGCAGCTCGGTCCTGCAGTTGCTCGACGATCCGGCTGATGCCGAGCGGCTCGACCGCATTCGCAAAGTCCTGCTGACTTCCCGCGACACCCGACCACAGCCGGGGCGTGACGACAAGGTCGTGACGGCGTGGAACGGCATGACGATCACCGCGCTCGCGGAATCCGGTGCAGCACTGGCCAAGCCAGAGTGGATCGCGGCTGCCGCACGCTGTGCCCGCTACCTTCTTGCCGAACATGTCATCGACGGCAGGCTCAGGCGAGCATCGCTCGGTGGCAAGGTCGGCGATGCCGCCGGCGTGCTCGAGGACCATGCATGGTTCGCGACAGGGCTTCTCGCACTGCACCAGGCGACCGGTGAGCTTGAGTGGCTTGCAGGCGCTGCGAAGGTACTCGACGTCGCGATCGAATACTTCGCGGATGCCGAAGATCCCGGCAGCTGGTTCGACACCAGCCACGACGCCGAAACATTGGTGACACGGCCACGCGATCCGATCGACGGCGCAACTCCGGCGGGAGCGTCGGCACTGGCGGAGGCGTTGCTCACTGCCGCTGCGCTCAGCGCGCCGGAACACTCGACTCGCTACGGCGAGCTGGCGTCGCAGACGTTACGGCGAGCAGCCGTGATCCTTGCCAAAGCGCCGCGCTCGGCGGGTCACTGGCTTGCTGTTGCCGAAGCTTCGCTGTTGGGGCCGATGCAGGTTGCGGTGTCCGTCGCCGACGACGCGGCGGGGGATTCGGAGCTGCTGACAGTTGCTCGCTCGTCCGCCCCGGGTGGCGCGGTTGTCGTGGCGGGGACGGCCGGTTCGTCGCCGCTGCTCGTCGATCGGCCACTGGTCGCAGGCAAGTCCGCGGCGTACGTTTGCCGTGGATTCGTCTGCGACAGGCCAGTTTCCGATGCTGCGGAGCTGGCAGCCCTGCTCACCCGCTGACTCGTCGAACTGCCGCGGTTGTCGGTCCAACTCTTGGTCTCGTCGTCGCGGCCGCGCAAGCGGAGGATCCCGTGCGGAGCCCACAGGTCGCGCTCGTTCGAAGTCGCGGCTTCGATCACGGCCTGGCTCACCAGGATTCGCTGTGGAACGTCCTTGGCGGCCTCGGTCAGGCGGGCGGCTTCGTTGACCGGATCGCCGATGACGGTGTACTCGAGCCGGGTGTCGGAGCCGATGTCGCCGGCGAATACCAAACCGCGTGCGACGCCGACTCCGATGTCGAGTTCGCCTGCCGCGCAGACCTCGTCGCGAATTCGGCGGGCCGCGCGCAGCGCGGCGGTGCCGTCGTCATCTAGTTCGATCGGGGCGCCGAAGATGCACAGCGCCGCGTCGCCCTCGAACTTGTTCACCAGACCGCCGTTGATCACTGTCGCGTCGACAACGATGGTGAGCAACCGGTTGAGCTTGTCGACGAAGTCACGTGGTTCCAGTCGGTGCGCGAGGGCAGTCGAGCCGACGACATCGACGAAGAGTGCGGTGACTTCGCGCATGTCGCCGGTGAGGTCCATGCCCTGGTCGAGTGCCCGTTGGGCAACATTGGCACCGACGTGCCTGCCGAAAAGGTCGCGCAACCGATCGCGTTCACGCAGGCTCTGCGTCATGTCGTTCACCGATCCTTCGAGCAGACCGATCTCGCTCGTGGTCCGGATGGGGACGGTGACGTCGAGATCGCCGCGTTCGATTCGCCGAAGCGCCTGCCGCAGGCCGTAGAGCGGCAGTGCAACGGCGCGTGCAAGCGCCCCTGTGGCGACCGATCCACTGATCAAGCCGACAGCTGCGATGTAGAGCGCGCCGCGAATCCGGTCGTGTTGTGAGGAACCGGTATCGGCGAGCACAACGATCAAACTCGCCAGCGGAAGACCGGTCGCGAGTGCCCAGGTAATCGCAACACGGGCGAGTACCGACGAACCGAATTGGCCCGACGGTCGGACGACCTGCGTGACTTGCGGGATTACAGGTCGCAACATGCGGTCGGTGATCAGGTAGGTGAATCCGCCTGCGGTCAAACCGCCCATCGTGACAAGCGAGGCCGCAACGGCAAGATCGCGGCCGGGCGCCAGTGTCGCAAAAAGCGCGGCTTCGAGGATGACACCGGGGAGCCATATGGAGCCCGCCAGCAGCGACATGTCGATCGGCATTCGCAGGACGCGGTGCGCCTCTATCGCACTCGGCATTCGGGCCTCGCGGAACCAGCTCAGATTTTGCTGTTGGATGCGATAGGTCCGCGTCGCGCCCAGGACCGAGGCTGCGACAGCGTAGAAGGCGGTGATGCCGTAGACAGTAATTGCCACATCGCCGAGTCGGCCGAAGATGCCCGTCAACCACAGTTGGATCAAGACAAAGACAAGCCCTGCGATGCCGCTCGACGTCGCGATGATCGCGAAGCCGTAGGGGGACCGCATGGCTGCGTGCTGGAGTCGGGTGGCACTCATGACGGCGCGCGCCTTCGGATCTGTGGCAGCCACCAGTTCCACTGGCCGAACAGGCGCATCAACGCGGGGACCAATATGAGTCGGATGATCACCGAGTCGATGGCGATCGCCAGCGCGAGTGCGAAACCGATCTGCTTGAGTTCCAAGACATCGGCGGTGACGAAGCTGCCGAACACTACGACCATGATCGCTGCCGCAGCGGTGATCGGTCGGGCCGTGTGCTGGATCCCGTCGACAACTGCCTTCTCGTTATCGGGACCACTCTCACTGTTGCGGTCACCGTCCCAGCTCTCCTTCATCCGGCGGATGAGGAATACCTCGTAATCCATCGACAAGCCGAACAATACCGCGAACACCATCGTCGGTAGGAATACCTGCACGAATCCCGTGCTCTCGAAATTGAGGAGGGATTCGCCGTAGCCCCATTGGAAAACGGCGACGGTGATACCGAGTGCTGCCCCGGTTGCGAGAAGGTTCATCAAGATCGCCTTGAGCGCGAGCAGCAGACTTCGGAAGACGTAAATCAGGAACAGGAACGACCAGCCAAGGACGAGCGCGATGACCAGCGGAAACTTGGTCGTGATTTCGTGCGAAACATCGATGAATTCTGCTGTCGAACCGCCGATGCGAATTTCCGGTCCGTCTGGAGTCGTCAAATTCTGTGCCTCGGAACGCAATTCCCGCACGAGGTCGGCTGTGGTCGTCGAATCGAAGGAGGACTTCGGAACCGTGGTAATCAGCATCGCGCCGTTGTTCGTTTGCGGGAATACGGCGGCAATCTGGTCGTTTCGGGACAGTTCGCCGATCATTCGATTGGCGCGTTGCGTGTCGTCTGCCGTGAGCGGTTGACCGTCTTTACCAGTGACGACGATTTCGACCGGTGCAAGCAGGCCCGGTCCGAACTCGTCGGACAGAACGATCAGTCCTTTTCCCGCAGGCGTATCCGACAGTGCCGAGATCCCCATGTCGAGGCCGTATTTGATTCCCGTGAGCGGCAGCGCGGCCAGTACGAGGATGACGACCGCGACGCCACCGAACATGACCGGTCGGGCCATGACGATTCGAGCCCACCGAGCCCAGGCGCCATCGGTAACCGCTGTGCCCGTGCGAGTTTCAGCCGGATGGAACCGAGACGGCAGGGAACCGCGGTTGACGGCTGGTCCCAACAAGGCGAGCAGCGCCGGAAGGAGTGTCAGTCCGACGAACAATGTCGCGATGACAGCCGTCGTGACGCCGATGGCGATGGCGCGGAATATCGGAGCTTCTACGACGACAAGTGAGCACAGCGAGATGAGGACGATGAGGCCCGATGCCACGATCGTCTTGCCGGCTGTTGCCAATGCGACGCCGAGCGCATCGGCGATGCCGTCCTTGTCGCTGCGCTCGCGTATGCCTCTGCGAGCGAGTTCCTCTCGGAACCTGCTGACGATGAACATGGCGTAGTCGATACCGATTCCGGTGCCGATCATCGTGGCCATCGACACGACGAGCGACGGCAGCGTCATCACGTTGGTCAGCAAGAACAAGATGCCGAGGCTGAGCAGAATTCCGCCGAGCGCACCGACTACCGGGATAGCCGCAGCGGCAAGGGCGCCGAGGGCGACGATGAGGATGAGGAACGCGACCGGGATGCCGATGGCCTCGGCGCGTTCGAGGTCGGACATCTCGACCTCGACGATGGCGTTCTGGATCGGTGAAAATCCTGCGACGTTGATTTCGACTCCGGCACCCTCCGCGCCGACAGCCGTTTGGAGATCCCGAGCAACGACTGCGCGTTGGGCCGTGTCGCCATCGAGTCCGACAATCGCGACGGCGGCGTGGCCGTCCTTCGAGACTCGTCCGACCGATCCGGGGTCGAATGGCCCGACGACGCCCGTGACGCCGGAGACGGTGCGAGCGGCGGTCACCGCGCGGTCGATCGCGCTGCGATACTCCGGCGAGTCGGCAGTCAGGGTGGTGGAGGAGAAGACTATTGCGTTCTGCTCAGCCCCGATCGTCGGGAACTTCTGCGCGATGATCTGGTCGACTTCGGTTGCCTCGGCGTGATCGGCGTTGAAGTCAGGTGCTTCGAGGCGGGTGTTGAGCTGCGGGTACGCCAGCCCGCACGCGACGATCAGGAACAGCCACACAACGATGACAGCGCGGTGATTGTTCGCGATCAGCCGCGCCCAGCGATGGGGGAGGCCCAGAGCAGACGGCTGGTCGGGGGTCTCGTCCGCACGCTCGATCGTGGATGTGCGATCGGCCATCGTTGGCTCCCGAGCTGGAAGTGACTTCCTGATTGCAGACGACTCTATGGGGCCCTGCGAAAAGCTGCAAGTGACTGTCAGGTGATCCTGGTCGGGCGTATCGTCGATCAGGTGTCCGAAACCGTGGCTGGATCGCAGCCAGGCCTGTGGGAACGCCGAAAGCTCGAGGCGATGCGACGCATTCAGCAAGTCGCCCTCGACCTGTTCGACGAGCGCGGATACCGCAACGTGACAGTCGAACGAGTTGCGGCGGAGGCCGCTGTTTCGCCGAGTTCGATATATCGCTACTTCGGCACGAAGGAAATGCTGGTCCTCTACGACGAATACGACCCACAGATCCTGGACCTGATCCGTACAAGCGGCGGCGGTGCGCCGACGTCACCGGCCGAGCTGATCCGGGCGCTCTGTGCCGCTGTGCCGGTATTTCTCGACATCGTCCTTCCCGACGGATACGACCGTCAGCTTCGACAGCGGATGGAATACATCGCGGCCGAACCGGACATCAAAGCGGGGATGACTCGGCAGACCGAAGACATGGAGCGCGAGCTCAGGGCGATCCTGTCGGAACGAATCGGTCGTGACTCGAATGACCTGCAGGTCAGACTCGCTGCGGCAACAGGTGCGTGGGGCTTTACCGCCACGATGTTCCATTGGGCGGAGTCGGGCTATGCGCAGCCGCTGCGAACCGTACTGGCTCGCGCGATCGAACTGCTCGCACGCAGCGTCGGTGCGCAGTTCGAGTGCGATTAGTTGAAGCTTGATCAGTTGAAGACGACCAGCCAGATTGCGATGTAGTGGCACAACGCCGCGATAACCGTTGCGGCGTGGAAGAACTCGTGGTGCCCGAATGTGCTCGGCCATGGATTCGGCCATTTTGTCGCGTAAAGGATCGATCCTGCGCTGTAAAGGATGCCCCCGATAAGTAGCAACAGCATCGGTGCGACACCGACGTGACGGGTCAGGGTCATCGCGACGGGCACAATTGCCCAGCCGAGCAGCAAGTAGAGCGGAACGCCAACCCATTTCGGAGCCGTTGGCCAGACCATCTTGAGCGTCACCCCGGCGATCGCTCCCGACCACACCGCGATCAGGAGAGTGCGCCCGGTGGCGGTGGGTAAGCCGAGCAGCGCGAACGGGGTGTAGCTGCCTGCGATGAACAGGAAGATCATCGAGTGGTCGGCCCGCTTCATCCAGGTGCGGCTCTGCACCGAATGCCAGTGAATCCGGTGATAAGTGGCGCTGACGCCGAATAGGCCGCACACGGTCACGCTGTAGATCGCCGTGGCCACAGCGGCTTTCGCGGTTACGAGTTCGCCCGACAAAACAACCAGAACGGTGCCCGCGATGAGCGAGATGCCGAAGGCCCACAAGTGGATCCAACCGCGCATTCGCGGCTTGACCGGGAGCTTGTCGAGTCCGAAGACGGTCATTGACTCCCTTTCGTACTGATCGGTAACCTACGGTGGCGTAAGTTAGGAATGACTGTACCGGCTGCGTATTTCTCCGATCCCAGTAGGTGATGGACGCCATACGCGCGGCCTTACCTGGCGCGCTGCAGGCAACCGGCGAGCACGCGGGCGTACCCTGTACAACCGTGCCCCTCCTCTGTCGCTTCGGTGGCCGTTCGGTGATGCCGAAGTGAAGGCTAGGGGTTTGCTGTACCGCGTTTACGAGGGCCGTCTGCTTCGTCAGCTGGCGGGCAGACAGCATCCCCGCCACGTTGCGGTGATGTGCGACGGTAACCGCCGGTGGGCGCGGGAAAACGGATTCACCGATGTCAGTCATGGCCACCGGATGGGCGCGCTCAAGATTGCCGAACTGCTCGGCTGGTGTGACGCGGCCGGTATCGAGATGGCCACCATCTACCTGCTCTCCACCGAGAACCTCAGCCGCGATCCCGACGAGCTCGATTCGCTACTCGAGATCATTGCCGATGTAGTGGAAGAGATCTCGGCGCCGGACCAGAACTGGAACGTGCGCGTCGTCGGCTCGCTCGACCTGCTGCCCGAAGAGTCCGCGCGCCGCTTGCGTGACGCGGTCTCGCGAACAAAGGGCCGCAGCGGCGTGCACGTCAACGTCGCGATCGGATACGGCGGCCGCCAGGAGATCGCCGACGCGGTGCAATCCTTGGTGCGTCAGCAGCAAGCCGCAGGACTCGATGGCGAGGGTCTCGTCGAGGCGATCACCGTCGACGCAATCGGCGAACATCTCTACACCTCCGGCCAGCCCGACCCCGATCTGGTGATTCGCACTTCAGGCGAGCAGCGGCTTTCGGGATTCCTGCTGTGGCAGAGCGCATATTCCGAGATCTGGTTCACCGAGGCGTACTGGCCCGAGTTCCGGCGGGTGGACTTTCTACGCGCGCTTCGGGACTACGCCGCCAGGCATCGCCGGTTCGGTATCTGACCCGCTGGTGTGGTCCATTCGACCGACTACCGCTGCTTCCGTGAGGCTTCTAGCGTTGACGACTGTGTCGGCGTTGTGTACGGAGGGTCCTTCGCCGGCGTACCCGACGCTTCGCTGGCTAAAGCTTGCGCAAACGTAGCCGATTGATCGCGTGGTCGGCGTCTTTGCGCAACACCAGCGTTGCTCGGGGACGGGTCGGCAAGATGTTGTCGACGAGGTTCGGCCGGTTGATCGAGTTCCAGATCTCCATCGCAGCGGCCGTCGCATCGCGATCGTTCAGCACCGAATAGTGGTGGAAGTGCGACGAGGGATCTGCGAACGACGTCGCCCGGAGCGCGAGAAACCTTCGGATGTACCACTGTTCGATGTCTTCGATCCGCGCATCGACATAGATCGAGAAGTCGAACAGATCCGACACCATCAACCGTGAGCCGGTCTGCAGGACATTCAGACCCTCGATGATCAGGATGTCCGGCTGATGTACGAGATGGTATTGGCCGCGCACGATGTCGTAGGACGTATGCGAATAGACCGGTGCCGCAACCTCTTCGGCGCCGGACTTCACCTCGGTGACGAAGCGCAGCAGCTTGCGCCGGTCGTAACTCTCCGGAAAACCCTTGCGGTGCATGATGCCTCGCCGCATGAGCTCGAAAGTCGGGTACAGGAATCCGTCCGTCGTCACCAGGTCGACGCGAGGATGGTGTTCCCAGCGGGCCAGCAACGCTTGCAGGACACGGGCTGTCGTGGACTTTCCGACCGCGACGCTACCTGCGACGCCGATGACGAACGGCACCTGGCGATCTGGATGCTTCTCGCCGAGGAATGTCGCGGTCGCCGCGAACAACCGCTGACGCGCGGCAACCTGCAAGTGGATCAGTCGAGCGAGCGGCAGGTACACCTCGGCGACTTCTTCGAGGTCGATCTGTTCGCCGAGGCCGCGCAGCCCGATCAACTCTTCTTCGGTCAGCACCAGTGGAGTCGACTTACGTAGCGTCCGCCATTGTTTGCGGTCGAATTCGACGTAGGGACTCGGTTCGCTCACCCGCGCCATATGCCCACCTCACAGTTGCGGGGCAGCGTCGGTGAACAAAGCAAGCGTGCGCTGGTGAAATCCAGTTGCATAGACGAATTGTGCTCGGCTTCGGTTGGCTTCGCCGTGCGGGGTGCGCGCGGGGGATCGAACGGCCCGTTCGGCTAGTGTCGGCGTCCATGGAGTCTGGGACCTTCGTCGACGAATATCTGCTGCTCGGGCTGGCGTTCGACCGGTTGGAGGAGGGTTTCGTCGACGCCTATACCGGCGACCCGGAACTGCGTCGCAGAGTCGAGAACGCACCGGCGCCGCAAGCCCGAGAACTTGCGAGACGAGCGTCACATCTTCGCGACCAATTGCCGTCCGCGGGCCTAGGTCCCGACCGCACCGAATTCATCGACGTACACCTACGCGCGCTGGAGTGCTCTGGGCGCAAGTTCGCGGGGGAGCAGATCGGCTTTGTCGATGAGGTTGCGGCGTATTTCGACGTGCACATCACGCCGGGTGACGTCGAGGACTACCGCGAGGCGCACCGGCAGATGGACGAGGTGCTCGCCGGCAGTGGTCCGCTCGCCGAGCGGGCGGACGCTCATCGCGCGGCCGACGAGATTCCGCCGGATCGGCTGCCGGAATGCGTCGAGGCATTCTCGAGCGCACTCCGGGATCTGGTGCGGCAGCAGTATCCACTGCCCGCGAACGAGCGTGTCGAGTACGAAGTGGTCGGCGACAAGCCCTGGTCCGGCTTCAACTACTACCTCGGCGACTACCGGTCGAAGGTCGCGATCAACTCGGACCTGAAGCAACACATGGCAAATCTGCCCCACCTGATCGCGCACGAGTCCTATCCGGGCCATCACACCGAGCACTGCCGCAAGGAAGCGGGCCTGGTGGGGGCCGGACAGGCGGAGCAGACGTTGTTCCTTGTCAACACGCCGCAATGCTTGATGGCAGAGGGTTTGGCCGACCTGGCACTGCGGTCGATCATCGGGCCGGGCTGGGGATTGTGGGCGCAGGAGATCTACGCCGACCTCGGACTGCGTTTCGATGGGGAGCGCGCGGAGCGGCTGTCGAAGGCGTCGAGTCAACTACTCGGTGTCCGGCAGGATGCCGCTCTGTTGCTGCACGATCGCGGCAAGAGTCACGACGATGTCGCGGAGTTCCTGCAGCACTGGACGCTCGCGACGCCGGAGCGTGCGCGCCAGTCGTTGAGATTCCTCTCCGATCGGCTGTGGCGTGCCTACATCAGCACCTATGTCGAGGGGTATCGGCTGCTGGGGGGCTGGCTCGATCAGGCGCCCGATGCAGCAGGACGCTCCGAGAGGTTTCGGCGGTTGCTCGACGAGCCGCTCACACCGGGGGCGCTCCGCGCCTCGTGAGTCTTTTTGGCGGGCGGGACCTCCGAAAGGACGCACGGGGCGAAGCCCTAGAATGATCCGCGTGACTGATACAGGTGCGTCCGTGAACAGCCTTTCGCTCGGTGAGCTCGATCCCGAGGTCGCCGCCGCTATGGCGGGGGAATTGGCTCGTGAGCGCGACACCCTGGAGATGATCGCCTCCGAAAACTTTGTCCCGCGTGCGGTTTTGCAGGCGCAGGGCAGTGTGCTCACCAACAAGTACGCCGAGGGCTACCCCGGTCGCCGCTACTACGGCGGCTGTGAGCACGTCGACATCGTCGAGACGCTCGCCCGCGACCGCGCGAAGGCCCTGTTCGGTGCGGACTTCGCCAACGTTCAGCCGCACTCCGGCGCCCAGGCCAACGCTGCGGTGCTGATGGCTCTGATGAACCCGGGAGAGCGGCTGCTCGGGCTCGACCTCGCCCATGGCGGACACCTCACGCACGGCATGCGGCTGAACTTCTCGGGCAAGCTCTATGAGGTCCACTCGTACGGGGTCAGCAAGGAAGACCACCGCGTCGACATGGACGAGGTCCGCAAGATCGCCGTCGAGGCCCAGCCGAAGGTGATCGTCGCCGGTTGGTCGGCATACCCGCGGCAACAAGACTTCGAGGCATTCCGTTCGATCGCCGACGAGGTCGGCGCCTACCTCTGGGTCGACATGGCCCACTTCGCCGGCTTGGTTGCCGCCGGCCTGCATCCCTCGCCTGTGCCGTATGCCGACGTCGTGTCGACGACCGTGCACAAGACGCTTGGCGGGCCGCGCTCCGGTTTGATCCTCGCCAAGCAGGAATGGGCGAAGAAGCTGAACTCCGCGGTGTTCCCCGGGCAGCAGGGTGGTCCGCTCATGCATGCGATCGCGGCGAAGGCCGTGTCGCTGAAGATCGCAGGCACCGAGGAGTTCAAGAACCGCCAGGAGCGGACGCTCTCGGGCGCCAAGATTCTCGCGGAACGGCTGACCGGCGCAGACGTCTCAGGCAAGGGCGTCGCTGTGCTCACCGGCGGAACCGATGTGCACCTCGTGTTGGTCGACCTGCGGAACTCGCAGCTCGACGGCCAGCAGGGCGAAGACTTGCTGCACGAGGTCGGCATCACCGTCAACCGCAACGCCGTTCCATTCGACCCGCGTCCGCCGATGGTCACATCGGGTCTGCGGATCGGTACGGCCGCTCTGGCGACACGGGGCTTCGACGATGCGGCGTTCACCGAGGTAGCCGACGTCATTGCCACGACGCTGGCCGGTGGCGATATCGACGCACAGCGCGCGCGGGTCACGGCATTGGCTCAGGCATTCCCGCTGTACGAGGGCCTCGAGGATTGGCGTCTGCTCGGCTGACCTGCCAGGGCATTTGGTAGCTCTGTTGCGGATGTAACTGGACGTAATCAGTTGTTCATCGACACGCCGCCTCCTACAGCACCTGATCTTGCGATCGGCGGTAGCGTGCGAAGTGCGAGCAGCGGGGAAGTTGCTCGTGCGGGAGGTTCTGATCGTGGCTGAGATATTCAGTTCGAAGGGGCCGGTACCCGGCCCTTGTGTCACCTGACACGCGGGGCGGACCGGTCCAGCGAGCGGGTTTGTGCGGGTACCGCGCAAGCTTAGGAGCCTCACGTGACTGCAACACGCGCCGTTTCCGCAACTTCGGGACGCAAGGCGACTGATCCGAAATCCGCAGCAGGCAACTCCGACGCTGGTGTACGCACGTATGTACTCGACACTTCGGTATTGCTGTCGGATCCCTGGGCAGTAGTGCGATTCGCCGAGCACAAGGTGATTCTTCCGTTGGTCGTGATCGGCGAGCTGGAAGGCAAACGGCACCACCATGAATTGGGTTGGTTCGCGCGCGAATCGTTGCGGATGCTCGACGATCTGCGGCTGCAGCACGGCAGGCTCGATCGTCCGGTTCCGATCGGCTCCGAGGGCGGCACACTCCAGGTCGAACTGAACCACACCGATCCGACTGTTCTGCCGGTCGGATTCCGTACGGACACAAACGATTCCAGGATTCTGGCGTGCGCACTGAATCTTGCCGCCGAGGGTCAAGATGTCACCTTGGTCAGCAAGGACATCCCGTTGCGCGTCAAGGCCGGTGCCGTCGGTCTGCCCGCAGACGAATACCACGCGCACGACGTGGTTCCGTCGGGCTGGACCGGTATGACCGAGCTGGACGTGAGCTCCGCCTATGTCGACCAGATCTTCTCCGAAGGTGTGATCGATCTCGACGAAGCGCGAGAACTGCCGTGCCACACCGGAATCAGGCTCCTCGGTGGGGGCAGTTCGAGTGCGCTCGGCCGTGTGACAGCGGATAAGCGAGTGCAACTGGTGCGTGGCGAGCGGGAAGCCTTTGGGCTGCACGGCCGTTCGGCCGAACAGCGGGTCGCTCTCGAGCTGTTGCTCGACGAGAGCATCGGCATTGTGTCGCTTGGCGGCAAGGCCGGAACCGGAAAGTCAGCGTTAGCGTTGACCGCTGGGCTCGAAGCCGTGCTGGAACGGCGGACGCAGCGGAAGGTCGTCGTCTTCCGGCCTCTCTACGCGGTCGGTGGTCAGGAACTCGGCTACCTGCCCGGTAGCGAGAGCGAGAAGATGGGGCCGTGGGCGCAAGCGGTGTTCGACACTCTCGACGGGCTTGCCAGTCCCGAAGTGCTGGAAGAAGTTCTCAGCAGGGGAATGCTCGAGGTGTTGCCGCTGACCCACATTCGCGGACGTTCGTTGCACGATTCGTTCGTCATCGTCGACGAGGCGCAGTCGCTGGAACGTAACGTCCTCCTCACGGTGCTCAGCCGGCTCGGGACCGGTTCGAGGGTCGTGCTCACCCACGACGTCGCGCAACGTGACAATCTGCGCGTCGGCAGACACGACGGCGTCGCCGCGGTGATTGAGAAGCTCAAGGGGCACCCGCTCTTCGCGCACATCACCCTCACGCGCAGCGAGCGCTCGCCGATCGCAGCGCTCGTCACGGAAATGCTGGAGGAGTTCGGCCCCAACAGCTGATCGCCGTGACTACCCGCGTCGGTAACTCGGCGCGGGTAGTCACGCCGGCATGGACATCCGCCGATTGTCCGTCGATTCGGTCCTGCGTGCCCACAGCGCGGCGTGCCTCACCTATTTTGAGCGCGAGGCTGTCGGTGGTGCCTCACCTATTTTGAGCGCGTGGCCCGGAAGGCTTGCCCGATGTGGGAGGGCAAGATCGATATGGCCGCGAGACGTCAGGTCACGAACAAACTGCGGG
>JBBSKP010000097.1:0-17508 GCA_038256175.1 Mycobacteriales bacterium | reverse complement strand
GCCACCCAGGCACCCCCACCGTCCAGATCGCACTGGCATACGCCCGACCTGCCGTCGCCTGCGACTGCCCTGCCGATCTCGCGCCTCTGCCCACGAATCTGCCAGTCCTAAAACTGCCCATATTCAGCGGCCTCCTAGGCGGTGCACCCTCGGCGTCGGTCGGATCTCCGCAGTCCTACTCCCCTCTAGGATTGCCACGATCCGGCCGGCGCGCTCGTCTACGCAGGTCAGCCGAGCCGACGCGGCCCCACGTCGAGGTGGTTCGGCTCTGGGCCGATCCGCACCCGCGCATACAAGATCGATGCGCCTGCCCGCGAGGCAACCACCGGCTCACACGAAAGCTCACGCACCTCCGGCAAGTCGTCGCACAGAGCCGAAATTCGTTGTAGCAGTTCGACCAACGAGGCCTTGTCGACAGGCTCGTTCGTTCGATAACCCGACAGCAACGGTGCGGCTCGGGGCGCATCGACCAGCTCGCTGGCCTCGTCCTCGGTCAGCGGCAGGGCGCGGTAGGCGCGATCCCCTACCAAGTCGAGCGTCACACCCGAGAGTCCGAACGAGATCACCGATCCGAACGACGGATCGTCCTGTACCCGGACGACGCACCCGACTCCCTTGGTAGCCATCCGCTGGACGTGCAACAACGGGTCGCCGGAGACCTCGGCCAGATCGCGGTACGCGTGCTCGACCGAGTCCGGTCCCGCCAGATCGAGCCGTACACCGTTGAGGTCCGGACGATTTCGCCACAACTCCCCAGTCGCCTTCGCGGCCACCGGATACCCGAGTTCGTCCGCGGCATCGACCGCCGCACGAGGGGAATCGACCTCACGAAAGTCGACGATGTCGATCCCGTAGCACCCGAGCAACCGCACTACATCCCGGTCGCTGAGCCATCCGCTCTTTCGGGTGCCGCCGTCGGTGCCGACACCGGCCATGAGTTCGGCAACCAATTCCCGCGCGTTGTCACACGCAAGATCATCGGGCCGAACAACTTTCGACGCCGGCCTGCTCCGCCACACGGCGTAACGCCACACCCGACTGAGCGCGCGAGCGGCTCGCTCGGGGTCTGGATAGGACGGAATCGATCCTTTTGCAGGGTGCCCGTCCGGACCGTAGATGGCGAGCACGCTCGGAATACCTTGCTCGGCAAAGAAAGTCGTGACCACCGGCTTGTCGCCGGTCATGGCAACATCGAGCAACGCTGTGGCGTACGGCTGGGCCGGTACCGCGACCGGCGGGACGAAAATGACGATGACGCAATCAGTGTCGGGCGATGCGATGGCGGCCCCCACCGCAGTCGAGTACTCCTCGGCGGTCGCCTCCGGTCCAAGATTGATCGGTTCGATCGGCTCGAGACCCTCGACTTCGGCAGCATCGACGGCCAGCCACGCGAGCGCCGCGCTGTTACCGACCACGGCAAGACGAGGCCCGGTCGGCAACGCCTGGTACTCCAGCAACGCCGCACAATCGAACAGCTCGGAAATCGAATCGACTTGGATGACCCCGGCCTGCGTGAACAGATCTCGGACGATCGAATTGTCGATCACCGCTGGTTCCCTTGGAGCCGTTCGCGAACTGCTCCGCCCGCTCCGAACCGCGACGATCGGCTTGGTCCGCGCAACACGCCGAGCCAGCCGGGAGAACTTTCGCGGATTACCGAAACTCTCGAGGTACAGCAGCACCACGTCTGTGTCGGGATCGGAATCCCAGTACTGCAGTAGGTCGTTGCCCGAGACATCTGCACGGTTTCCTGCGGAGACGAAGGTCGACAGCCCTAGCCGTCGATTCGCCGCCTCGCCGAGGATCGCGGCTCCCAACGGCCCTGACTGGCAGAAGAAGCCGGCCCTGCCTCGCACTGGCAACACCGACGCGAGGGTCGCATTGAGTGAAAACGCGGGGTCTGTGTTGGCGATCCCCAAAGCGTTCGGCCCGACCAAGCGCATGCCGTGCCCGCGCGCTTCGTGCACCAACCTGCGCTCGGCCTCATAGCCCTCGCGCCCGCTTTCACCGAAACCGGCCGACAGCACCACCAGCCCTTTGACACCTTTCGCGAGGCAATCGTCGAGTACGGCGTCGATCGCGGCAACAGGAACCGCCACCACCGCGAGATCGACATCGTCGGGAATCTCGCGGACCGTGGCGTACGCCCGCACCCCGCGCACGGATTTGTGTGTGGAGTTGACCGGGAAAACCGGACCGGTGAAGTTGCCCGCAAGGAGGTTGCGCAACACGGCATTTCCGACTTTTCCAGTGGTGTTCGACGCACCGATCACCGCGACCGAACGCGGCGAGAGCAGGTTGCGAACGCTACGCGCCTCCGACGCGCGCTCCCGCGAATTACGAACGGACAGTAAGGCTTCGGACGGGTCTATCGCGAACTGCAAGTGCAGTACCGAACCGTCGATACTCCGGCGAACCTGATAGCCGGCATCTTTGAACACCGTCACCATTGTCCGGTTCTCGGCAAGCACTTCCGCGACGAAGACACCGATGCCGTTTTCGGCAGCCGCGCCTGCGAGGTGTTCGAGCAGAATCGAGCCGAGCCCACGCCCCTGGTGCGCATCGGCGACCACGAACGCGACTTCGGCCGACGGACCGGCGAACGCGGTCCCTATCTCCGGGTTGGCACCGACCTGGTCCGGAAGTCGTTCGTAGAGACCGACCGCGATGATCTCGCCACCGAGCACCGCGAGCAACGCGACGCGGTCGTGGTGATCGACATTGGTCGCATGTTCGACGGCACGCGGAGACATCGTTGGATACGGGCCGAAATAGCGTAGATAGCGGGTCCGTTCCGACAACTTGCTGTGAAAGTCCACGAGCAGTTCACCGTCGGCCGGGGTGATCGGCCGCAAGTGGACAACCCCGCCGTCGGACGCCAGGACGTCCGCGAGCCAGTGCTCGGGAAACGTTGTCGCGGGCTCAGTCACGAGGATCGTCCGGATCGAGACCGAGCAGCGGGTACACGGCGCGGCGGGTGGCCAAAATCGAGGCATCGATCCGGCGCAGGTCTCGATCATGGTCCGGCTCACCGGTTTCCGGTGTGCCGCCGGGGCCGTCCCAGGCGTTGAACGACACGTCGGCACCTTCCCCCATCGTTGTCGGCAGCTCCACTCCCGGGGCGAGTGCAGCGACATGATCGCGCCAGGCCTGTGGCACTGCAAGGTTCGTATCGATGGTGCGATCCAACGCCGTCGCAAGGAGATGCGTCCACGAACGTGGGACCACCCGCACCAAACCGTATCCGCCGCCGCCGACCGCGAGCCAGCGACCATCACAATAGCGATCGGCGAGGTCGCGCATCGCCTGAAACGCAGCGCGATGACCGTCCACGGTCAGTGCGAGATCCGCGAGCGGGTCCTCGTGATGAGTGTCCACACCGCACTGGCTGATCACGATCTGCGGTTCGAAGGATGCGATCGCGCCCGGCACAATCGCGTGAAAGCCCCTCAGCCACATCGAATCCCCGGTCCCGGGCAAGACCGGCAAGTTGATGGCCGTGCCTTCCGCGGCGCCGAAGCCGACCTCCGACGCATAACCCGTTCCTGGCCACAGCGTGCCGGGATGTTGATGCATCGAGATGGTGAGCACGCGCGGGTCCGTCGCGAACGCATTCTGGACGCCGTCGCCATGGTGGACATCGACGTCGATGTACACGATCCGGTCGTAGCCGTTGTCGAGCAGCCATGAGATGGCAATTGCGACATCGTTGTAGATACAGAAACCCGCCGCGGAATTCGACATCGCGTGATGCATACCGCCGCCGATGCTGACGGCCCGCTTTGTCCGACCCGCTGCGATCTCTCGCGCGGCGGTCAGCGTCCCCCCTGCGATGATCGATGCTGCTTCGTGCATCCGCGGAAAGATGGGATTGTCGTCCGATCCCAGCCCGTACGCCGGATCCGGTGCCACCCCCGACGAGTCGCCCGCACTACGAACGGCCTCGATGTAGTCGAATGTGTGAATCCGAAGTAGGTCCGACTCACCCACAGCCGCCGGCTCGAGCACGTCGACACCCTCGAGTAAACCGACCTCCGTCGCCAAGCGCATCGTCAGGTCCAGCCGCGCAGGATTCATCGGGTGTCCGCGCGCCCAGGTGTAGCTCAGATACTGCGGGCTCCACACGACTGCGTGCTCGTTCGGGCCCGGCGAATCGCGTGCGTCCACATGCGGCGAGAAGGCCATGGCATTCAACCTACTTCGCCTGTGGGAAGGTTCGTGACGGTTGTCGTGTTTCACCAGATGCCTGCTCGCAAATCCTGCGCGCGGGCCACGGCGCTGCCTGCCGTATCGCTGCCGACACCGATTGTGACCGCGACCCGGTAGAATCCGCCAAGACGAAGGGGTGTGAGGGTGAAGGATCTTGTCGACACCACGGAGATGTACCTCCGTACGATCTACGACCTCGAAGAAGAGGGAGTAGTTCCACTGCGCGCGCGAATCGCGGAGCGGCTCGAGCAGAGCGGACCGACGGTGAGCCAGACCGTCGCGCGTATGGAACGTGACGGCCTGCTTCTCGTGGCCGGCGATCGCCACCTCGAATTGACCTCGAAGGGCCGAAATCTTGCGATCGCGGTCATGCGCAAGCATCGGCTCGCGGAGAGGTTGCTCGTCGACGTTATCGGTCTCGAATGGGACCAGGTGCACGCGGAAGCCTGTCGCTGGGAGCACGTGATGAGCGAGGAGGTCGAGCGCCGCCTTGTCGTCGTGCTCAACCACCCAACCACGTCGCCGTACGGCAACCCGATTCCCGGACTCGACGAGCTCGGTTTGGAGCATTCGTCGGTTGCCGTCGAAACACTGGTCCGCCTGACGGATATCCCGATCGGCAAGCCGACTGCGGTAGTTGTTCGCCGGCTCGCAGAACACATTCAGACCGATCCGGACGTTATCGGACAGCTTCGTGAAGCAGGCGTCGTTCCCGACGCTCGCATCACCGTCGAAACCAAGCCTGGCTTGGTGACGATCACTGTTCCGGGTCACGTCGCGTTCGATCTGTCCGAAGAAATGGGACACGCCGTTCAGGTGAAGGTCGTCTGAGTAGTGAAGCTTCTCGTCACCGGTGGTGCGGGTTACGTCGGCAGCGGCTGCGCGCGGGTATTGCTCGAACGCGGCCACGATGTCGTGATCATCGACGACCTGTCCACCGGTAATGCCGACGCGATCCCCGACGACGCACAATTCGTCGAAGGGGACGTCGCGGCGGTCGGCGCATCGGTTCTGCGTGACGCCGGTGCGGCTCCGTTCGACGGCGTGCTGCATTTCGCTGCCGCGTCGCTGGTCGGCGAATCGGTGCTGAAGCCCGAAAAGTATTGGTACGACAATGTTGTGAAGACGCTCGGCCTGCTCGAGGCGATGCGCGCTGTCGGCACGCCGAGGTTGGTGTTCTCGTCCACGGCGGCGACCTACGGCGAACCGGAAAGCTCTCCGATAACCGAAGATGCGCCGACCCGCCCGACGAATCCTTACGGCGCATCGAAATTGGCGATCGATCACATCATCACCTCCTACGCGGTTGCGCATGGACTTGCAGCAACGAGCTTGCGTTACTTCAATGTTGCGGGCGCGTACGACGGTGCCGGCGAAAACCGGATCGTGGAAACGCATTTGATCCCGCTGGTGTTACAGGTCGCGGCAGGTCAGCGGGCGAAGATTGCGGTCTTCGGTACCGACTGGCCGACCAAAGACGGTACGGCTGTGCGTGATTACATTCACCTTCGCGATCTGGCCGAAGCTCACGTGCTCGCGCTCGAATCGTCGGAGACCGGACGCCACCGCATATACAACCTCGGCAGCGGAACGGGATTCACGGTGCGCGAGGTGATCTCAGCCTGCGAACGGGTGACCGGTCGACCAATCGCGGCGGAGGACGCACCCCGCCGAGCCGGCGACCCTGCGGTGCTCATTGCGTCGAGCGAGCGGGCGATCGCCGAACTGGGCTGGCGGCCCGCGCACACCGATCTCGACGAAATCGTCAGCGATGCATGGGATTTCTTGCAGTCGCTCGGCAGCCGTTCACACGCGGCAGTCTAGGCACCTACGCCTACCACCGTATTGGAGGTGGGAGGGTGACACCGAGATCGCGAGCACAGTCGATGCCGGCGTCTGCGACCGTACGCATCGACTCGGGACGCATACCTGCTTGCAGCGCCATATCCAACATGTTCGCCAGGCGGTGGTCGGGATTGGATTCGAGCGCCGCTGTCAGTGCGACCCCCGCGAATGGCCCGTCACCGCGAACGTAGGCGAAATATCCGAGAAGCGTTGCGGCTTCGGCGCGATACGGGTCGGGTAGCAACTGCGTCAGCAGCAACCACAATTGCTCGGCGTCCGACGCGAGGTCACCCACCGCGAGCCCGAGCACAGCATCCCGGACGGCTAGAACGGTGAGTGCGACTCCCAACTCGGCGATCTCCGGTGCGAGCAACCGTTCCCCCGACGCGTGCATCGAGATCTGCCACAGCACCCGTTCGAGATCACGTCGACTCGCCGCCAACGGATCGGTGGTCCGTGTGGCGAGAACGAGGTCGAGAATCGCCGAATCGGTCGTTGCGTCGAGGTATTCGGCGACGGTGCGAACTTCGCGAAGGTCACCGGACTTCAGCAGCCCTGCGAGTTCCCCGCGCGACGTGCGGATCTGCCTGCCCTCCAAGACATGTGCCGCCGCGACGCTCGACGCCGACGGATCGGCAACGCAACCGCGCCGTGAATCGCCGAGCAGACTCCACCAACGCTCCCCTGCCACGATCGCCCTGGTCACGTGCGCGGCAATTAGTTCTGTTCCTGCCTCGGCAAGGCACTCGCCGAGGGTTTCGACGATGTCCTCGTGTGCGCCAAGGCCGTTCGCGCAATCATCGATCAGGACCGCAATCGCCGCACGTGGCTTGTCGCGTCGGCACACCAACCCGAACTGCTCGATGGCCGCCAGCATCGGCGGTGCAAGCTCACCAGGGTCGGCGTCGGCGTCGGCGTCCGCCACGACGAGATCGTGGCGCATCACGGCGCCGAGCGACTTTCCCGATCGGCCGCCGAGACAGATCAGGACCAACGATTGCTCCGGAACAAAGCCGAGCAGTGCGGGTACTGCGGCGAGGAGATCGGCGGGATCGCTGATTCGCAGGGGCTGGCGCATCTGCGCGGATGGATTGTGCGGCGATGTCGAAGTTGTCATGCCGCTCAGCCTTACTCAGCACGCGATCGGCTCCTTCGACGCGACCTGCAGTTTTAGGTTGGCTGTGGATAGCGGCCGAACATGTGAACAACTGCCGTTCCAGAGGCTTCGCGCAAGGGCTTTCGTCGGAGCCGGGTGGTATAGGCCTCGCTTAGGCGTCCGCGACGCGCGAGACGGCCTCCGTGAAGAGCTGATCGAGGGCAGCGGCGTCCGGCTTGGCACCACCGAAGGTCATGTACGTCGCAACGATCTGCACGTCGCCTACCTGCGCGATCAGCGTCAGCATCCGCTGTTTGACCGAATCGCCGGTCTTGCCCGAACTCACCGTCTGCTTGAGCGCGACAGAATCGTCCGCGTCGACAGGCGGCGGCGGCGTGATGTCAGTATGGACCGTAGATGTCGCGCCGCTGCTCGTCACCGTCACGTCGCGGCACTGCCCTAGCTGGTCTTTTCGCACCGATAGCGGGTTCTTCACCCTCGTCAGTTCGATGGTGATCGTCGCGCGGTTGGCATTGTCGGTACCGACTGCAATTACGGTGGCTCCCGGCGTCAGATCGCGGTCGGGAGGTTTGCACCCCGCTGGTGCGACTTTCGCGCCCGATGGGATCCCACTCAGGTCCGAAGCAGCCTGGGCGACGGCCTGTGGGGGAAGCACGATCGCCTCGTACGGTGCCGGAAATCGTACCGGTTCGATCAGCAGCTCGGTGAGGTTCCCGTCGACATGCCGGACCGTTTGCGCGGTTGTCGCCGTCGCTGTTCCGGATATCGATCCGCCACATCCCGCGACCATCATGCTCAGCGCACCGACGGTGGCGGCCACGGCGAAGCCTGACCTGCGGTGCTGACTCAACAACTCTGCTCCTCTTGCTGTACATCCATGTCACCACCACTGTGCCACCCGAAACGCCACTCGGGCTGCAACGATGCTCGGTGTCGCACGCGCCGTTGCCGCCCTCAGGTCACAGGACGACGACAGAGCGCAGGACTTGCCCCTGTTTCATGGTGGCAAAAGCGGCCTCCACGTCGCCGAGTGCGATCCGCTCGGTCACGAAAGCGTCCAGCGGCAACCGTCCCTGCTGATACAGGTCGACAAGCGTCGGGAAGTCGCGTTCGGGCAGGCAGTCGCCGTACCAGGACGACTTGAGGGACCCGCCATGGCTGAAGAGGTCGATCAACGGCATCTCGAGCGTCATGTCCGGGGTGGGGACGCCAACCAAGACCACCGTCCCCGCGAGGTCCCGTGCGTAGAAAGCTTGGCGCCATGTTTCCGGCCGGCCGACCGCGTCGACGACGACGTCGGCACCGAACCCGTCGGTCAGCTCCTGTATCGCCGCGACGACATCGCCATCGCGCGCATCCACTGTGTGGGTAGCGCCCAGCTGCGTCGCCCAGGCGAGCTTTCCCGGATCCATGTCTACGGCGATGATCTTCGTCGCACCGGCGAGTCGGGCGCCGGTGATCGCACCACAGCCGACACCGCCGCAACCGATGACTGCAACCGAATCACCCCGGCCGACATTGCCTGTGTTCATTGCCGCACCGAGGCCTGCCATCACGCCGCACCCGAGTAGCCCGACGACCGCAGGGTCGGCAGCGGGATCGACCTTCGTGCATTGCCCCTGGTGGACCAGCGTTTTCTCGATGAAAGCGCCGATACCCAAAGCCGGAGAGAGCTCGGTACCGTCCTCGAGCGTCATCTTCTTGCTGGCGTTGTGCGTGTCGAAGCAGTACCAAGGGCGTCCTCGCCGACATGCACGGCATCGACCGCACACGGCCCGCCAGTTCAGCACGACGAAGTCGCCGACCGCGACCGAATCCACGCCCTCGCCGATCTCCTCGACGATGCCAGCGGCCTCGTGGCCGAGCAGGAACGGAAACTCGTCGTTGATCCCGCCTTCGCGGTAATGCAAGTCGGTATGGCACACTCCGCAGGCTTGAATCGCGACGATCACATCGCCGGGCCCAGGGTCGGGAACGAGCACCGTTTCGACGGTGACGGGATCGCCTTGAGCGCGGGCCACGATTCCTTGTACTCGACGGGTCACGATCGCCTCCGGCCGTTCGGGAAGGCCCCAGCGCCTTCTCGTGCAGCGTGCCATATTGCGCTCGGAGAGCTTGCCGGGAATGTCTTGGGCCGCGCCCACGTTGTCGAAATCAAGCACCGCGTGAAGAACAGCGTGCGGCTATTGCGTGAGTTGTGAGGGACACTGGAAGTTCGCCTCCATAGAAAGGGGTCCGCTATGGACGACAAGTCGAGGATGTACGAGCTGGAATTTCCAGCTCCGCAACTGTCCTCCGCCGACGGCGAAGGACCTGTTTTGGTGCACGGCCTCGAAGGCTTCACCGACGCCGGGCACGCGGTACACCTGGCAACGACGCATCTGCGCGAAAGCCTCGAGACCGAATTGGTCGCATCCTTCGACGTCGACGAGTTGCTGGACTATCGCTCGCGGCGCCCGATCATGACGTTCAAGACCGACCACTTCGCGGACTACGCCGAGCCGGAACTGAACCTCTACGCGCTCCGTGACACGGTCGGTACCCCGTTCCTGTTGCTCGCGGGCATGGAGCCGGACCTGAAGTGGGAGCGATTCACCACCGCGGTCCGCCTGCTCGCGGAACAACTCGGCGTCCGCAGAACAATCGGACTTTCCGCGATTCCGATGGCGATCCCGCACACTCGTCCACTCGGAGTGACTGCGCATTCGAGTAACCGCGATCTCATCAAGGATCACCAGCGTTGGGCCGGTGAGCTTCAGGTCCCGAGTAGCGCATCGTCGCTGCTCGAATACCGGATGGCCCAGCATGGGCACGAGTCGATCGGGTACTCGGTGCATGTGCCGCACTACCTTGCACAGACCGACTACCCGGAAGCCGCACAGACACTCCTCGAGAATGTCGGCGAAAGCGCGGGCCTGCAGCTTCCCCTCGCCGCGCTCGGTGATGCGGCCGCACGAGTCCGCGAGCAGGTCAACGAGCACATTGCGGGCAACACCGAGGTCGAGGCCGTCGTCTCGGCACTCGAGCGCCAGTACGACACGTTCGTCAGCGCGCAGGAGCAGCAGTCAACGCTGCTCGCCGGTGACGATCAGCTGCCAAGTGGTGACGAGTTGGGCGCCGAGTTCGAGAAGTTCCTCGCCGAGCAAGGCGGTTACGACGAGGATCGCGGGACCCACGACGCCAAGGAGTAGCACGTTCGTTCGGACACCGAAACCTGCGCGTTACCGACAGCGACGAGTATTGGACGACCTGCCAATACCGGTGGAGGGGAATAGCAGCGGCGCTAGGATGCTGCAATCCCGCTCCAGCTGATTGGTTTGTGGTTATCGCGGTAGCGAGTGGCAGGAGGCGACATGGGCGACGCGCGTACCCGCACTCTGCGCACTGTCCCTAACGCGAGCCCGCGCCTGGTCTTCCGGACGATTCACGGCTATCGCCGGGCCTTCCGCATCGCGGGCGAAGGTCCGGCGATCCTGCTGATCCACGGCATCGGCGACAGTTCGGCGACGTGGACCGATCTGATCCCACACCTTGCTCAGACCAATACCGTCATCGCACCCGACCTACTCGGCCACGGACGTTCGGACAAACCGCGAGCCGACTACTCGGTGGCCGCCTACGCGAACGGGATGCGCGATCTCCTGGCGGTCCTCGGGATCGAACGTGCGACAGTCATCGGCCATTCGCTCGGCGGCGCGGTCGCGATGCAGTTCGCCTACCAGTACCCGCAGATGGTCGAGCGGCTCGTGATCACGTCGTCGAGCGGCGTAACCAAGGATGTCCACGCGCTGCTGCGGCTGGTCTCGGTACCGGTCGTCAACGAGTGGCTTCGCCTGCTGCGGCTGCCCGGCGCCCGGACGACCGCACGGGTGGCGGGCAACATCGTCGAACAACTCACCGATGTCTCGCTGAACCCCGCACAGGTCTTCGGAGCGGCACCGGACATCGTCCGGCTGATCAGCGATATCGACGACCGCACTGCCTACCTCGCGTTTCTCAAGACTCTGCGCGCTGTCGTCGACTGGCGAGGGCAGGTCATCACCCTGCTCGACCGCTGCTACCTGACCGCCGACCTTCCCGTCCAGATTATTTGGGGCGCAAAAGATTCGGTGTTTCCAGTCAGCCATGCTCATATCGCCCATGCCGCCATGCCAGGGTCGCGGCTAGATATCTTCCGATCGGCGGGCCACTATCCGTTCCTCGACGACCCGATCCGCTTTCTGAGCGTGATCGAGCAGTTTCTCGCCGCCACACCGCCAGCAGAATTCGACCCCGAAAGTTGGCGGGACACGCTGATCTCGGGCGCCGTGGAGAAGGCCATCACCGGCGGTCCTGCTGCGCGGCTTGCAGTACTCGATGCGATGGAATCCGGCGAGCGAAGCGCGACCTGATCAGGGCCGACCGGCCGCGACAACGATCGACACTTGCAGGAGGGGCGGCTTTGAGCGACGCGACAATTCGGAATCTCCAGGTGGTAGCGCAGGTCGAACCACAACTCGCGTTCCGGACCATTCACGGTTACCGCCGTGCCTATCGGATCGCGGGTGAGGGCCCACCGATCCTCCTGGTACACGGGATCGGCGACAACTCCGAAACGTGGACCGACATCATTCCGCATTTGGCAACCGACCACATGGTCATCGCACCCGACCTCCTGGGCCACGGCCGCTCCGACAAGCCACGCGCTGATTACTCGGCGGCGGCCTACGCCAATGGTTTGCGCGATCTGCTTGCCGTACTCGACATCGATCGAGTGACGATTGTCGGCCATTCGCTCGGTGGCGGGCTCGCCATGCAATTCGCCTATCAGTTCCCACATCTCGTCGAACGCCTCGTCCTTGTCTGCGCTGGGGGTGTCAGCGGCGAGGTCCACCCGGTGTTCCGACTGGCGTCGGCACCGTTGGTCAGCAGCGCACTTCGGGTGCTTGCCATTCCCGGCGCACGAGCGGTCATCGATGTGCTCGGACGTATGGTCGACGAATTCGCGGCAGCTGGCGGGCTCGGATTTCCGTCGGTCGCTCACGATGCGCGCGACGGAGTGCGGGTGATCGGCGGTTTGGCCGACGGCGCCGGGAATCGGGCGTTTCTTCGGACATTGCGTTCGGCGGTCGACTGGCGCGGGCAGGTCATCACCATGCTCGATCGCTGTTATCTGAACGAACACATTCCGGTGCAGATCATCTGGGGCGCGTGGGACGCGCTGGTACCCGTACGGCACGCACACCTCGCACACGCCGGGATACCTGGTTCGCACCTCGAAATCTTCGAAGACTCAGGCCATTTCCCGTTCCGCGACGATCCGCTCCGCTTCGTCCGGGTCGTCCGCCAGTTCCTCGAGTCGACCGAACCGGGGGTTTTCGACGAGAAAGCATGGCGTGCCGCGCTCATCGCCGGGATCGGAAAGCTCGACATTCCTGGAGGGCCTAGCGACCGTCTCGCCGTGCTCGACGCACTGGAAGCGGGAGTCCGCAGCGCAACGTAGTGCCGTAGCGGCACTACCCTGTAGCCGTGCAGCTACGGAGTTTCATCGACGACCGCCCCAATGGTGAGCCCGTCGAACCCGATTGGCTGTTCGACTCGTTCACCTCGTGGTCGAGCGAGCGAGGCCTGACTTTGTATCCGGCGCAGGAAGAGGCGCTGATCGAACTGGTCTCCGGCGCGAACGTCATTTTGGCGACCCCGACCGGCTCCGGTAAGTCGATGGTCGCGGTCGGCGCGCATTTCGCGGCGCTCGCGCGTGGTCAACGCTCTTTCTACACGGCACCGATCAAGGCGCTTGTCAGCGAGAAGTTCTTCGCACTGTGCGAGATCTTCGGTGCCGATCAAGTCGGGATGGTCACCGGCGACGCGTCGGTCAATGCCGATGCGCCGATCATCTGCGCGACCGCGGAAATTCTGGCGAACCTCGCCTTGCGTGAAGGTCGCGCCGCCGAGGTCGGTCAGGTGGTCATGGATGAATTCCATTACTACTCCGAAGCCGATCGCGGCTGGGCCTGGCAGGTACCGCTCATCGAACTGCCGGATGCGCAGTTTCTCCTGATGTCGGCGACTCTCGGCGATGTGTCCTTCTTCGCCGACGACCTGACGCGCCGTACCGGACGCTCGACGACGGTGGTCGCCGGAGCCGAACGCCCAGTGCCGCTGAGCTATTCCTACGCGCTGACCCCGATCACGGAGACGATCGAAGAACTCGTCACCACGAACCAAGCCCCCGTGTATGTCGTTCACTTCACCCAGGCGGCCGCGCTCGAGCGCGCGCAGGCGCTGACGAGCGTCAACTTCAGCTCGCGCGCGGACAAGGACGCCATCGCCGAGGCGATCGGCGGCTTTCGGTTCGCCACCGGCTTCGGAAAGACGTTGTCCCGCTTGGTGCGGCACGGCATCGGCGTGCACCACGCCGGGATGCTGCCGAAGTATCGGCGACTGGTCGAGAAGCTCGCCCAGGATGGATTGCTCAAGGTCATCTGTGGCACGGACACGCTCGGCGTCGGTATCAACGTTCCGATCCGCACGGTTTTGCTGACAGGGCTCACCAAGTACGACGGCGTGCGCACCCGGCAATTGAAGGCGCGTGAGTTTCACCAGATCTCCGGTCGCGCGGGACGTGCGGGCTTCGACACCATGGGAACGGTTGTCGTGCAAGCACCCGAACACGAGGTCGAGAACGCACGGTTGGTCGCCAAAGCCGGCGACGATGCGAAGAAACTCAAGCGCGTACAGCGGCGTAAGGCACCGGACGGGTTCGTCTCGTGGAGCGAGCAGACCTTCGATCGGCTGGTCGCCGCCTCCCCCGAGCCGCTGGTCTCCCGGTTCAGCGTGACCAACTCGATGTTGCTCAATGTCATTGCCCGACCTGGCAATTGCTTCGATGCCATGCGACACCTGTTGGAGGACAACCACGAGCCGCGTCCCGCGCAGCGCAAACACATCCTGCAGGCGATCCGGCTCTATCGCGGCCTGCGTAACGCCGGTGTCGTGCAACAACTTCCGGAACCGGACGGGACCGGACGGCACGCCCGCCTCACGGTCGATCTGCAGCGCGATTTTGCGCTCGATCAACCGCTTTCGCCATTCGCGTTGGCTGTCTTGGAACTGCTCGACCGCGACTCCCCCACCTACACGCTCGACGTGATCTCGGTCATCGAGGCGACGTTGGAAAACCCTCGCCAACTCCTGATGGCGCAGCAGCACGCTGCCCGAGGCGAGGCAATCGGACGGATGAAGGCCGACGGGATCGAGTACGACGAACGGATGGAATTGCTCGAGGAGGTCACCTGGCCCAAGCCGCTGACCGAACTCCTCGAGCCTGCGTTCGAGACATACCGGCAAGGGCACCCGTGGGTGTCGGAGTTTGCACCGTCACCCAAATCCGTTGTGCGCGACATGATCGAGCGATCGATGACCTTCGCCGAGCTGATCAGTCATTACGGCCTGACGCGGTCCGAGGGCCTTGTGCTGCGCTACCTGGCCGACGGCTACCGCGCGCTACGCCGCACGGTTCCCGAGCAAGCACGTACCGAAGAGCTCGAAGACATCACCGAGTGGCTCGGCGAGCTCATTCGCCAGGTGGATTCGAGTCTGCTCGACGAATGGGAGCAGCTCACCAACCCCGGTGTCGAGACGGACACCGATCAATTGGCCTTCGATGCCGATGCGGTGCGCCCGATCTCGACAAATGTACGGTCGTTCCGGATCCTGATCCGCAACGCGATGTTCCGGCGGGTGGAGCTTGCAGCCCTGCGCCGCTGGGATGCGTTGAGCGAGTTGGGCAACGGGCCCGATGCCGATGGTTGGGCAGACTTGTTCGAGCCCTACTTCGAGGAATACGGCGCCATCGGCACCGGCCCGAGCGCGCGTGGCCCGCAACTGTTTCAGCTCGAGCAGAACGCTCAGGTGTGGAGTGTCCGACAGGTTCTCGACGACCCCTCGGGTGATCACGGCTGGTCGATCGACGCCGTTCTCGACGTCGAAGAATCCGATGCGGCCGGCGAGGTGGTTTTCGAGGACGTCACGGTGACCGCAGGCTAGTGCAACGCAGCCTGTCCCACCGGAGCTGTCGACCGCAGCAGGACGGCCAGATGTTCGTAATCCTCTGTGCGCGCACTGGATCCGCGATACGCCAGACCGATCGTTCTGCCTGGCGCCGGATCGGCGAATCGGGCTGTCGCCATCCGGCCACGCGAAATCTCCACCGGTAGAGCCATTTCGGGGACGAGTGTCACACCCAGCCCTCCGGCGACGCATTGCAGGATCGTCGCGAGCGACGTCGCCCTGGTATCACCACCCGTGTCGGGGTGAACGTCGACGGATCTGCATAATTCGAGGGTCTGATCGCGCAGGCAATGACCATCGTCCAGCAGCAGGAGCGGGAGGCCGCCGAGCACATCGACGGGCAGGTCGCGACGGCCGGCGAGGTAGTGTCCGGAAGGCACCACGAGCACGAAACTTTCTGTGTACAAGGGAATTTCGATGAGCCCATGCGAGTCGGTTGGAGTGGCGACGACCGCGACGTCGAGCACCCCGGCGCGCAATGAGTCCAGCAACCGCACCGTCTGATCTTCGATCACCTGGACTGCCAGGCTGGGTACGTTCCGCCGAAGCGTCGGAAGCAGCGCAGGCAGGATGTACGGGGCGACGGTCGGGATGAAGCCCATGCGCAGCGGACCAGTCAAGCTGTCGCCGACACCGGCTGCCGACGACACGAATTTGTCCGCAGCGTCGAGCGTCGCCATCGCTTGCGGAAGCAGACTCTGACCGGCGGTCGTGACTAGCACTTTCCTGGTGCTGCGCTCGATCAGCTGCAAGCCGAGTCCATGCTCGAGAGCCGCCAGCGCTTGCGACAGTGTCGGTTGGCTCACATTCAAACGTCCTGCGGCAGTCCCGAAGTGGCGATACTCGGCAACGGCGACGAACGCACGCAGCTGTGACAGCGTCGGCTGATAACTCTGATCAGACATGCCTATTAGTCTAGTGCTATTGATCACCTTTACCTCTCGTTGAGGTCTGGGCATGATCAAGTCGTAGCTCGCGCACCTATTAGGAGGAAACCTTATGGCATTGCTGACCATCGGCGACCAATTCCCGGCATACAACCTCACCGCAGTGATCGGTGGCGATCTGTCGAAGGTCTCAGCGAGGCAACCCGACGACTACTTCACCACCGTCACAAGTGACGACTTCGCGGGCAAATGGCGGATCGTATTCTTCTGGCCCAAAGACTTCACCTTCGTCTGCCCAACCGAGATCGCAGCGTTCGGCAAGCTGAACGAGGAGTTCGCAGACCGCGACGCGCAGGTGCTCGGCGCATCGGTCGACAACGAGTTCGTCCACTTTCAGTGGCGAGCACAGCACGACGAGCTCAAGACGCTCCCCTTCCCGATGCTCAGCGACCTCAAGCGTGAACTCGCCGCTGCCACAGGCGTTCTCAATGCAGACGGCGTCGCAGACCGCGCAACCTTCATCGTCGATCCGAACAACGAGGTCCAGTTCGTTTCGGTGACCGCCGGTTCCGTCGGCCGCAACGTCGACGAGGTCCTGCGCGTCCTGGACGCACTGCAGTCCGACGAGCTGTGCGCCTGCAACTGGAAAAAGGGTGACCCGACGATCAACGCAGGCGAACTGCTGACAGCGAGCGTCTGATGAGCATCGAGAACTTGAAGAACTCGTTGCCCGAGTACGCCAAGGACCTCAAGCTCAATCTCTCCTCGATCGCACGCACGACGGTGCTGAATGAGCAGCAGCTGTGGGGCACCCTCCTTGCCACCGCAGCGGCGAGCAAGTCCGCAACGACGTTGCGCGAGATCTCCGAGGACGCCGCCGACACGTTGTCAGCGGAGGCCTACAACGCCGCGCTCGGGGCTGCGTCGATCATGGCGATGAACAACGTCTTCTACCGCTCCAAGGGATTCCTCGGAGGCCGCTACGACGATCTTCGCGCCGGCCTCCGCATGCAGATCATCGGCAATCCCGGTGTGCCCAAGGCGGATTTCGAACTGTGGTCCTTCGCGGTGTCGTCGATCAACGGTTGTTCGCACTGCCTCGAGGCGCACGAACACACCCTCCGCGAGGAAGGCGTGAGCCGTGAGGTGATCTTCGAATCACTGCGCGCGGCAGCGATCATTGCCGGCGTCGCACAAGCTGTCCAGTCGACCGAGGCGTAATTGCGCTAAGCGCCTGTGCGCGAGTCTTACCCCTCCAGGGGTATGTGTTTGTTCAGGACATCGCGTGCAATTGATGTCTCAGGACATCGTGGACACTGACCGGTTCGTTCTTGTGATGATCAGGGATGGCCAGAACAGAGTTTTCGATGGATCCACAGTTTGTCGCAGCTGTTGCCT
>JBBSKP010000096.1:0-17538 GCA_038256175.1 Mycobacteriales bacterium | reverse complement strand
CGCTGCGATGCTCGGTGTGCAACGCCCGTCGCTGAACAAAATCCTCAAAGACTTCGAACGCGCGCATCTGATCGCGATCCGGTATGCGGCTGTCGACATTCTCGACCCGATCGAGCTGACCCGCCGCGCAGGCTGACCTGCAATCCCTGACTCGGGCGGAATGCAGAGACATCGTCGCGGTGTTTCCGTGAGATGAGCATCGACCTGGGATTTGATCATCCGCGCCAGTGATGTCGCGCGTTCGGTCGCTGCAGGTTCGGTGGCGCGGACTGCCAGCCTCAGCCAAAACTCCTGCTCAGACGTTGGGCAGGCACGCAGTCGGGTGCGAGGGCACGCACGGGTCTTTCCGAAGTGCAACTTGACCTGTACGCCGTGCAATCACAGCGCCGACGCCAACAAGGTGCGGATCGATGGCGCACATACTGTCCGTCAGGTGGATGCGCAGATGGCGCTACTCGAACAGCAGCGTGGGCCGCGGGCGCACGCCCAACTGATCGGCGGCGAGGTCATCCTCCTCGCACCGGACGATCACGCGGCTGCGCTGAGCGCAATGCGCGCGCACGGCCGCGAACCGATGTCGTTCACGCACGGTGACTTCGACTACGAGTACCTCCGTGCGGTCGCGCTCGACGAGAACGGGAAACGACGCTTTCGCCGGATGTCCTTCGCAGCACATTTCGATTCTTTGATGCGTGGGCGACGCGGCATTCCCCGCCCTCGGTCGGAAGCGGAGCTGTCGCCCTATCGTGCCGAGTTCGTCGCGATGGTGCGCCGTCTCCGGGCAGATCACGGCGTTCGGTCCTACCTCGCGCACAACATGACAGCCACACCGGCCAACGTAGGCGAAGTAGCGGACGTTGTTGCCGATGTCATCGGCACGGGCTACTCGATGCTGTCGTTTCAGCCTGCCGCCTATATCGGCGACGAGCGACGATGGCGCGAGGACTATGCGGTTGTCGACATTGATGCAGTGTGGTCACAGATCGAAGCCGGTATGAGACAGACGATCGCTCACGACGCGATCGAGTTCGGTGACACCCGCTGCAACCGAACCGCATTGGGGTTTCTGGTCGGTCGTGCCTGGCATCCGTTTATCGACGCCGACCGTGCGGCCGACCGTGCGGCCGAGCGGTCGGCCCGCGAGGAGTTCTTACCCACCTGGGTGGGATGAACTTCGGCAGTACCCCTCCGCTGCTCCTTGCCGCGAAGATCGGCCGGGTCGCGTTTGCTCATCCGCGCGGAGTCGTGGTCGCCGCGCGGTGGGCACGCAGTGTCATCAGCAGATCCGGCGGTGTGCTCGGACTGACCCGGGCTGCTCTGCGGCGGGACAGCGCGCCGATGACATTCGAGGTGCACATGTTCATGGACGCCGAAGACGTGGCACCTGCCTGGGCGTTGATGCAGGCCGGCATCCGATCCGACGATCCGGCGATCGCGATTACTCAAGAGCGGCTCGCAGCGTGTACCTACTCGATGGCTCATCCCGAGACCGGGAGCTTGTGCCCGCCTGTGTGCAACATTCGGTGCTAGACCCGGCGAGAACGCGAGCCTTCGAACGCTCCTTGCGCTGACCGTGACCGGTCGAGGCGACCGATGACCCGGTGATCACAATCGTTGCACGACCCATCTCGCGGACGGTGGGATGATCAGCCCCACAGTCGAACCCGACGACACATCGATATCAGGGGCGAGATCGACGACGACGCGCGCTGCGCCGACGGCAACGGTGATCCTGCGTCGAACTCCGGCGGCTTCGATCGCCACAACGGCTGCGGAGATCGTGGCGTCGTGCGCGAGGCAAATGCTGACGGACTCGTGCCGCAGGACCAGCACGCCCGGTCCTTCAGAAATCGGGCAGTCGGCAGGGATCGGTAGGGACCCGAGGTCGCTGTGGTGTGCTCCTTGTGCGACGGTTCCGGCGACTTCCGTGAGTCCGCCCATCAGCCGATGCACCGCGAGGGTGGACGGCCTGCTGTAGGCGGTGGCGAGGTCGGATTCGTGTTCCAGTGCGCCGTCGATGAGTACGGCGATGCGGTCGGCAACCGCGACCGCCTCGGCCTGGTCGTGGGTCACCATCACGATCGTCGGATCGACCTCGGCGCGAATCTCGCGAAGAAGTCGGTACATCTCGGTGCGCAACACGCTGTCCAGAGCGCTGAACGGCTCGTCGAGCAGCAGTACAGCTGGCTTCGCGGCCAGTGCGCGAGCGATCGCGACGCGTTGGGCCTGACCACCCGAGATCGCCGCCGACGAGCGATCGGCCAGATCACCGACGTGGACGAGATCGAGGTAACGGGCCGCGTCACGGCGAGAATCCCTGCGGGACAATCCTGCAGCGCGAGCCGCGAAAGCGACGTTGTCGAGGACTGACAGGTGCGGGAACAGCAGTGGGCGCTGGAACACCATGCCCACTCCGCGGGATTCGGCCGGGGTCGCGGTCACATCGCGGCCACCGATGCGGACTGTCCCGCGGGTCGGTTCATCGAGTCCCGAGATGAGCCGTAGCGCCGTGCTCTTCCCGGATCCGGACGGACCGAGCAGCGCCATCGAGGCACCGACGGCGACTTCGAGTGTCACGCCATCCAAGGCAGGCCGAGACGCGTTGTCATATTGGCGACTCAGGTCGGTCACGGACACGCCGGGAACCCTTGCAGTACTCATGATTGCGCTCCTCGTCGGCCACGAAACCGAGCTACGACGGCCAGCAGTATCAGCGGAGGCAGGACGGCCACGATAGACAGCAACGCCACCACTGAATGGTTGCCCGTGCCTGAGGCGAACGAGGCGACGATGATCGGAAGCGAGATCAATCGTCCGCCACCGACGAGCAGGGTCACCACATAATCGCTCCAGCCCACGAGGAATGCGAGAAACGCCGCACCCGAGATCGCCGGGGCGAGCAGTGGCAACTGGACTCGAACTGCGACCACCCATCGCGACGCTCCCAGGGTGCGCGCCTCTTCGTCGTAGCCGACGTCGTAGGCGCCGAACGCGAGCCGCATGACCGATGTGGTGTAAGGCAGTGCGGCAACGGCCAGGATGGCGACGACCGCGAGGGTGCTCGAAATGTGCAGGCGGAGAACCAGGACATCGAGGCCCAGCGCCACTGCGAACGCTGGCAACACCAGCGGCGCGAAGATTACCGCCTGAACGAGTCTGGGCGCGAACACCTTTCCCGTCGTCAGTGCTCGCGCCGCGAGGATGCCCGCCGGTGTCGCAAGCAGTGCGACGGCAAGACCGAGTCCCGTCGACACGACCAGGGCGTGCGCGGCGTCCGAACGCAGGGCGGTCCGGACCCCGTCGAACCCGAACTGTGCGGGCAGGCGATCCGGGAACGGCCAGCGGTTCGCGAACGCCCACAGGACCACCGGGATGACCGGCAGCACGAACCACGCGATCAGCAGGCCGCGGACCAGGCGCGCAGCCCTTGCTTGTCTGATCATCGCCATACCGAGGAACGTCGTAGCGCGATCATCGATACCCCGACAACCGCAACGGACAGCGCCGCAGTCACGACGGCCACTGCGGCCGCCTCAGGTCTGGTGGCCAGGTCGATCGACCGGAACAACCGAACCGACATCACCGCCAACGGTTCCGGATACGCCCGCCCCAGCAACTGTGCCACCTCGTAGGACCCAAGCGAGTAGGTGAAGGTGATCGTCGACGCGGCGAGCACGGACGGTGCGATTAGCGGCAGTGTCACCAACCGCAGACGCGCGATGCGGCCGGCACCAAGCAGGATCGCCGTCTCGTCGAAGTGGGCAACGCGCGATGCGAGTGTGCCCGCGACGACAATCGCGATGAATGCAGACTCCTTCCACGTGTATTCGGCGATCACGGCAATCCACCACCGTCCGCCCACCAGCGCAGGCCAGCGACCCTCGTCGAGCCTGAACAGCCGGGCGAGGAAACCGGAATCCGCCAGCAGCAGACCGATCGCTGCGGCGCCGATGAGATGGGGGACGGGCACTGTGAACGTCGCGACAGCAAGGCCCAATCGCCGACCGGACGTCGCCATGAGGGCAACGGTCACCCCGACCAGCACGGCGAGCGCCGTGGAGACGACCGCGATCGTCAGTGACAGCCGGATCGAGGTCAGAAGGTCGGTCGACGCGGCGGTGTAGCCGTCGAGGCTCAGCGCCGGCTGCCCCACCAACGGCATAAGCCCGATGCTCTGAAGTATTGCGGTGGTGAGTGCGGCGCCCACCACAAGCGTCACCGCGACAACGGCTGGTAGCACCATGAGCGTCGTCCGCCATGAGCGTCGCGAAGGATCTGGCTGTGCCACTGCAATCAGTTTCCGGCAAGGACGGCGCGCCGCCACCCCTCGTCGAGCGGAGAAACCCATGCCGACGCAAGCTCGGAGTGCGCGTTTCGCGACAGCACGTCGTAGGACGGGACCACCGGAGATTGGGGGAGCGAGGCAAACGCTGCCCGATCCGCGTCGGACAGTTTCACGGTATCGAGCACGGTAAACTGACCCCACACATCGGGGTTTGCTTTCGCGAGCTGCTGTTGGGGGGACAGCGCAAGATTGGCGACCACTCGGGCTCCTGCGGTGTGGCCTGAGGTGGACGGGATGGCCAGGAAGCTGGCGTTGCCCACGGTGCCGTCGGTGAGAGTGAGCACCTTGGTCTGCGGCGGGTAGGTGCCCTGGGCCACCAACTCGGTTAGGGTTGCCGGACCGTATGTCATCGTCATGTCGACCTGCCCGCCGGCATAGAGCTCGTTGAGCGCCGACGAGGACTGCGGATACGTCGAACCGTTGCGCCACAGCGACGGCGCAAGTTGCGTCAAGCGGTCGAACAAGGCGGGGGTCAACCGGTCGTAGGCGTCGCGGGAGTAGGTGAGCGGAACGCTGCTGGATCCACCGGACTGTGCGACCAGAGCCTCACGCACGAACACCGAACCGGTGAAGTCCGGAGGCGCGGGATAGGTGAACCGGCCCGGATTTCGCTGCGCCCAGTCGAGAACTCCGGCGAAGGTCGTCGGCGGGTCGGAGACCGTGGCAGCGTTGTAGACGAGCGTGAATTGCGCCTTGTGCCAGGGTGATTCGCATCCGTCGACCGGGACGCCGAAGTCATTCTTCAGCAATGGGTCGCCGGGATCGGTGTACTTCATGTTGGGGAGGCTCTCGGTCCATCCGCACAGCCAACCGCCGGCCTGCTTGGCCGTGCCGTAGTTGTCGCCGTTGACCCACACCAGATCTACGGCACCGTCCTTCGTACCTGCCTGACGTTCGGCGAGGATTCGGCTGATCGCATCTTTGGTGTCCGCGACGGGCACCCGCCGCAGCGTCACACCGGCCTCCTTCGCCGCGGGCGTCAGTACGGTGTCGACGTAGGCGTTGCCCTGCTCGTCGCCGCCATACATCCACAGCGACACGGTCTGGCCGCGAGCCTGCTGTTCGATCTGGCTCCACGGCTGGTCGTCGGCTTCTACTCGGTCGGTGCTCGGCGCCGAGCATGCCGCCGCGAACAGCAGGGCCGCGGCCAGCAGCGCGAGTGGCGCCGAACGGTGCGACCGACGGGCAGAATCGAAGAACACAGACACTCCCAGATCGGACGGGCGGAAGACGAGAACGAGCAGGTCAATTCGGGAACACTCCGACACCCCCAGAGCCTTCCCCATGTAGTTGCCGATCATCGAGGAGAAACATGCGCGTACGACAACCTGACGACGTGGACGACGGGGACGACGGGGACGACGTTGTGCACGAGGGTAGCCGACGGACCTACCGATTGAAGGCCGCAATCCTCGTCGTACTCGTTGTCGCTGTGATTGTCGTCGCGTTCACCGTCGACCTCCCCGACGCGCAGCCGCTGCGGGATCGCGTCAACGAGGCGGGGCCCTGGGGGCTGGTGATATTTGTGCTGTTGTACGCGGCGCTGGCTCTCACCCCGTTTCCTGCGAGCACTTTGACGGTGGCGAGCGGACTGCTGTTCGGTCTGGTCACCGGGGTGATCGTGGTGGCGGTGGCCGCGACCCTGGGTGCCTGGGTCGCTTTCATGATCGCCCGCTGGCTCGGACGCGACGGGGTGTCGCGTCTGCGCTGGAAACGCGTAGCGACGATCGATGCGATGCTCGAGCGCCGCGGCCTGGCCGCGGTGTTGATCATTCGGCTGATACCGCTGTTTCCCTTCGCGATGGTCAACTACGCAGCCGGTCTGAGCGCGGTGCGCCAGCGCGACTACGTGATAGGAACAGCCGTCGGGATCCTGCCCGCGACCGCCGGTTACACCGCGCTCGGTGCGTATGGGACGGCACCGCTGTCGTGGCCGTTCCTCGTCGCGGTCGGAGCTGTGATCCTCATCGCGGCCGGATCGGGTTACGTCGCGAAACGGATCCGCCGCGTCGACCACGCCGTGACCTCCTGATGTTCGATCGTGCCCTGCGCGGCCTACTCGAGCGCCCGTTGTCGACCGCTGCGTCCGCGATCGATCGACCCGCCATCACCCCTAACGGCGTGACCGGGGTGGGACTGGTACTCGGTCTGGGTAGCGCAGTCGCGTCGGGGCTGGCCTGGTGGTGGGTCGCCCTGGTGCTGTGGTTGCTTTCGCGGATCGCTGACGGGCTCGACGGTCCGCTGGCACGGCGTCGACGCGCCAACAATCCTGCCGATGCGGATGCAGGAGCCGGTGGGTTCTTTGACATCACTGCCGATTTCGTCGTCTACGGGGCGACGGTGGTCGGCGTCGCGATCGGCGCTGCCCATGCCAGTGGCGCCCCGTGGTGGCCCTTCCTGCTGGTGCTGTTGGCCTACTACATCAACGGGACCGCATTCCTGGCGTTCTCGTCGATCGCGGAGAAGTCCGGTCGCACCATCGACGACGGCCGGTCGTTGTCCTTCCTCGGTGGGCTGGCCGAGGGCACCGAAACCATCGTCGTGCACTGCCTGTGGTTGGTGTTCGCGACGATCGCGTGGCAGATCGCGTTGGTGTGGGCGGCCGTCGTCGCGATCAGTTCGGCGCAACGGATGATCGCCGGGTATCGCGCACTGCGCTGACGGTCAGGTGGACTCGTGTCGTCCGCGCCGGATCCACTTCGCGCGGACCCGTGCGAGCCCCCCTAATCCGAACCGTGCCAACGGCGCGTCGAGCTGGGCTCGAACGTCGGCGATTGCCGCATTCCACGCGCCATCGTTGAACGTGGGATATGGGTGAGTGGCACCCGCGAGATCACGAGTACGCAGCCCCAGTCGGACCGCGAGCAGCAACTCGCCGATCGTCTCCCCAGCGCGGGGACCGACCACCGTTGCCCCGACGATGCGGTGACGTTTGTCGAGGAGGAGGCGGGTGAATCCGCGAGTCTGTCCCTCGACGACGGCCCGATCCACCTCCTCGTGGACGAGCGTCGTCGCGTGCAGCCCCGGCACCACAGTCGTGACCCCGACAGCCGCGACCTCAGGATCGGTGAACGTCACACGCGGCTGCCCGACCCGATCGACGGACCGCGTGACTCCGAGCGCCGCGTTCGACGCAGCCAGGCTGCCGTGCACGCCGGCGGTGTGGGTGAACTGCGGATGGCCCGTGATGTCTCCGGCGGCCCACGCGCGCGGATTGGTGGTGCGCAGATGACTGTCGACCACGATGTGCCCGCGGGTGTCGATGTCGATTCCGGCCACATCGAGGCCGAGATCAGCAGAGTTCGGCGTGCGTCCCACGGCGACGAGGAGGTGATCAAAGGCGACGTCACGACCATCGGACAACATGACGTGCTGGTCATCAATCGCGGCCGCACTTACGCCGGTCAGCACCGTCACGCCATCGGCGACGAGCGATTCGGCAATCACCGCTGCGGCCTCGCCATCCTCATGGGCGAGGATGGTGCGGGCCGCCTCGATGATCGTGACCACAGACCCAAGGCGGGCAAAGGCTTGTCCCAGTTCGCATCCGATGCTGCCCGCACCGAGTACGGCTAGCCGCTTCGGCAGCTCCGTCAGGTCCCAGATCGTGTCGCTGGTCAACATCGGCGCCGTGACGAGTCCCGGGATCGAGGGGATCGTCGGTCGCGCTCCGGTGGCGATCACCACCTGCCCGAAGTGGACGACTCGGTCACCGATCAGGGCCGAATCGGCACCGGTGAGACGGGCTGTCCCGTGGACCACCTCGACCCCCGCCGCGGCGAGTGCCTCCGGCGAGTCGATCGGAGCGATCGAGTCGATGGACGACCGGACGTGCGCTCGAACGGCACCGAAGTCGACGTCGATATCGCCAACATTCACGCCGAGTCGATGGGCGATCCGGGCATCCGCGACGGCTCGGGCGGACGCCAGGATGGCCTTCGACGGCACGCATCCTGTCCATAAGCAGTCGCCTCCGGTGCGGTCACGTTCGACGAGCAGCACCCGAACTCCGAACCGAGCGGCTGTCTTGGCCGCGACGATGCCTGCCGTGCCGCCACCGATCACGAGCAGGTCGACGGTGCTGTCCTGCGTCCCGAGCTGTTGACGCACTCCTTGGCTGCTGCTCACGCGATCTCACCGGAGACGATGCGCTCGAGGACATCGCGCATGTGGGTAACTGCGCGTTCGTCCGGACCGTGGGTAAGCCGCCGCCGCTCGAGCGCCGCGTCGATGGACCGGTACTGACCCATCGCGGTGCGGCACCGACTGCACTGCGCGAGGTGACTCTCCAGACGATGGATCTCACCGACGGTCAGGGGTGCTGACGGATCGGCGTCGAGGTAGCGCGAGATACGTCTGGCAGTGAAATGACACGTGATCATCATGCGGATGGTCGTGATCATCGGCCGTGGCCTTCCTCGGGTGGGTTGATAGTGGGTCGAAGTTGCGCCCGTACTCGTGCTCGCGCCCTACTCAGTCGCGACATCACCGTGCCCACCGGAACGCCGAGCGCGTCGGCCGCCTCGGCGTAGGTGAGTTGGTCGACGTCGACGAGTAGCAACACGGTGCGAAACGTCGGGCGCAGTGCGTCGATCGCTGCCTCGAGGTCGTCGGGCAGGATCCCGTCGACGACCTGTTCCTCAGGAGTACTGGGCGGCCGCGCGTCGAATGCCGGGCGGGTGCCGGCGTATTCAGGGATCTCGTCGAAACCGTCGGGTCGGCGCCGACGGTGCATGTTGATGTTGGTGTTCCGCAGAATCGTCAGCAGCCAGGCCCTGGGGTGTCTGCCGTCGAAGCGGTCGACACTGCGCCACGCGCGGACCAGCGTCTCCTGGACGAGATCTTCGGCGTCCGATGGCCCCGTCAAAGTGGAGGCAACCCTCAGCAGAACTTCGATCTCCGGCTCCACGTGGGTCCGGAACGCGTACGCCGTTGCGGCGCGGTCGGCGGAAGATGTCTGCACCATGATGGAACCCTCCGACCCCGTCGCGGTGTTCCCTCATCGACGGGTGCGGTGATTGGGCCGTACGGATCTGCGCAGAAGGATGTCATGAAATGTTCGACGAAGTACACCGCATCGGCTCGCTTCTACGACCTGATCTCCGCCGAGTGGCCGGTGTATCGAGCCGGTCGGGTGCGTGCCATCGACATGCTCGACCTCCAGGCCGAGGACCACGTGGTGGACATCGGCTGTGGTACCGGCCTCAACTTCGAGCTCGTTCAGGCTGCGATCGGCCCCGGTGGGAGGATCACGGGTATCGACTCGAGCAGGCAGATGCTCGACCAGGCCCGCCGTCGGATTCACGCGCGCGAATGGTCCAACGTCACCCTGGTCGAAACGGACGCGACTACCGTCGACCGCGCTCTTATTCCTGCCCATGTCGCAGCGGTCATCGCCACCTATTCGATTTCGTTGATGGCCGACTGGCCCGCCGCCGTTCGCGCAATGCTCGACCTCGCCGAGCCAGCGGGGAAGGTGGCGATGGTCGACATGCAGGAACCGACCGGATGGGCCCGACCGTGGACACCGCTAGCGCGGCTCGCCTGCCGACTGGGCGGCTCTGACATCTCGGCGCACCCATGGACAGTGCTCGAGGAATCGGTCGACAACGTCCAATCCGCTCAGGCGCGCGGTGGGCATATCCAGATTCGCGTCGCGACGGTCAACCACGACCGCTGAATCGGGCGAGCAGTTCTCGTCAAATTCCCTATCGATGGCTACCGCCCGTCGGGATACCCCGCGCCGAACCCGGCACTCTGCCGCAGCCGCACGGCCAATCTCATATGCGTGTCCGCTCGCGAGACGTCGTGGGGTATCCAGCGTTGGCCAAACACAGACGCCCTGCGTCAGCGCGTGGCGCCACGATCACCAGGCACGGAATCCGCACTTCCGCGGGCAAGACTCGCGACATCGACGTACTCGTACTCGCGACGGGATTTTGGCTGTCGACCGGTTCCGAAGCCTACGTCGATTCGCCGGTCAACGGACGCGCCGGTTCGAATTCGGGCAGCAGAGCTTGCAGTCGGTGGCCGCTTAGGAACCGACGAGGAGCAATGTTGCGCGACCGGTTCGCCGGACGTTGGCGATGGTCGTCACGCTGGCCAACACGGTCTACAGCTGAGAGCCGTCGGAGTCCAGTTCCGCTTGACCATTCCGCGAATAGTGGTCGCAGCTGGCTCCGGCCCGATCGTGTGGTCCAGCTGCCACCACACTTCTGCGGCGTCGGCCACTTCCTTCAGCGCGCGTTCTGCGAGTTGGGCCAACAAGATCGACTTGTCCGCGAAATGGACATAAACGTCGAACGCGACACGTCAGCTTCAGCAAGTAGCCGTTCCAAGCCATCGTGTCATGCTGCCGGCTTCGTCGCCGGAAGCCGAACAAACGGTTCCAATGGGGTGTCCGAACAAAGACCGCGATCGATTATTCGGTCGCGCCCGGGGTCACCTTGACCGCGTCGATCACGAAGACCAGGGTCTCGTTGGGCCTGATTCCGTTGCCGCCCCGGCCGTAACCGAGTGCCGGCGGGATGATGAGCAGGCGGCGTCCGCCTTCTTTGAGACCGATCATGCCCTGATTCCAACCGTCGATCACCTGTGCCTGCCCGACGTTCTCCACGGTGAACGGTTCGCCGCGGTTCCAGGAGGCGTCCTTCTCGGCCTTGTCCGACCAGGTCACGAGGTCGTACTGCACAGTCGCATCGTCGCCTGCCGCAACAGCGGTTCCGGCGCCCGGGACTATGTCCTTGATCAACAGCTCGGTCGGCGGTGCGCAGGTGTCGGGAATGGTGATCGTCGGCCGTGAGCCTGCTTCGCCGTCGACGGTGACATCGTCGACCGTGCACGCTGGCCGCGTGTCGACAGTCGTCGCAGCGGCCGCGCTCGTCGATCTAGTGGTCGTCGATTTCGCGCTCGACGAGTCGCCGTCCGAACTACATCCGGCGAGGCTTGCTGCGGCGGTGACTGCCAGCGCGGCTGTCATGACCTTCTTCAATGGGCGCATGGTTCGTCAGCGTAGCGGTGGCACGATCAGACCTCGACGGGCCGACGCCGGTTTATTCGCGATGTCGAGGGTCGAAGTTCGACGGGGGAGATTCATGCACCGCCACCGCAAAGTCGGTGTCGGAGAATGTGTAGCGGTACCACGGTTCGTCGTCGCAGCGACCGAGTTGGTGGCGCAGATTGCTGAACGCGCCGTAAACCGTGCGATACGGCTGCCCTCTGAACTGCTGGAGGATTTCCTTCCAGGTGCGGGGAGCTTCACGAATCAGAGCCGCCATGGCTTGCGTCAGCTCGTCCTCCGACATCACTACCAAGTCGGCCGGCGGATCGCCGAGTTCGAACACCGTACTGCGGTCGAAGTGCGAAGGATTGAACTTGGGGCTGATCGGAATGGTGCAATCCAGACCGATCTTTGACGCCGTACCGGGCGCCGCGTCTTCGGCGATCATCGGATCCACCGTCATCGTGTTGCCGTTCGGGAGAGTCACCGTGTCCAGGTGTGGCATATATCGATACGCCATCGCGAAATGCACCGCGTTGTCGTCCCAGATGTCGACGTCCTCATCGAAGACCATGGCGATCTTCGGTAGTCCCTGCTTCGAGCAGGTCAGCATCACGCCGAGCGCCTGCTTCGAATCTCCCGCACCCCGTGGTTTGATCTTCGCGTACGCGATATTCGACAACCCGCCAAGCGGTGCGCGGACCTCCTTGACATCGATCCCCGCCATAGCGAGCCCACCGTAGAGGTCCGACTCGATCATAGGCAGCTGGAGCATGTTGTCGGTGTACCAGGGATGCAGGCCACCGATGGTGGCGTGCTGGAAGATGCCGCCCTTACGGAACGTCATCGCCTTCGCGATCGCCCGGAAGTTGTGTTTGATTCCGCCGCCATACATTCCGGTGAATTCGCCGTACGGTCCCTCGTCATGGACGAGCCCCTCAGTCGCCATCAGCTCGCACTCGATCACGATCTCGGCGTTGGCCGGAACCAGAATGTCTATGGTTTCGCACTTCACCAGCTGAGCGGGGTGTCCGTAGAAGTTGCCGAGCACCTCGAAGTCGTCTGTGCCCGGCGGCACCCCCGTCAGTGCGGCCACCTTGTCCACCAACGGCCCGCCGATCACGATCGCCAGTTCGAGATTCTCTCCTTTGGCTTGTGCCGCTTGGGCATTCAACCGTGCCCGGTGCGACGTACATGTCATGTCGAAGTTCTTCTCGTTCTTCGTCCGGAACATGCTGCGGTAGATGCCCCAGTCGTAGACGCCCGTATTCGGGTCCTTGGTGATCACCAAGTTGTCGTTGGTATAGGCATGGCCGTCGCGGTCGTGATGGAGGAACAACGGCAGTCGCGTCAGATCGACGTCGTCGCCGGTGAGGATCACCTCTTTGCACGGGGCCGTATCGACGATCTCCGGCTTGATCCTGCCCTTACCCAGTTCGACCATCCGGCGGCCGGTTTCACTCTTGTCGCAGCCGAGCGCCCACGCCGTCTGGTCCTGGTTGGAATATGCGTTGGCCAGGAACTGAAATTCGCAATCGGTCACTTTTTCGACCAGCACGGCAGTCAGCGGATTTGCTTCCATGACGGCAGGCAATTCGTCGACCCGCTTTTCTTCCCTGACGCGGACCAGGAGGCCCGCCTTCTCCATGTCGTCGACGAAATCGCTCAGGCTCTGCTGGGGCATCAGTTCATCCTCAGGTGAAGGCGGGTGCGGGTTTACCGGTTTGTACTGCTTGCGCGAGGTGGTGCAGCAGCACACCCCAGATCGTGTTGCATTTACGGAAGTTTCCGTGCGTTCCCGGCCAGCCACTGTGGGTCAGGACAAGTAGCGTCCTGCCGTCGTCCCGGGCGGAGATGTCGAAAGTTGCTGTGGTTCCTACGGAGTCGCCGGGCCCGGCGGTACAGCGCCACTCGATGTGTTTCGGATCGGAGGCTCGAACCTCCCATGCGAACTCGGGCCTGCCACTGAATTTGAACTCCCACTGGCTACCGACCTCGCCGGTACCTGTCGTGTGCGGCGTCTGCCACGACTTGATGCCGTCGACAGTGGAGAGCGCGGTGAAGACCTCGTCAGGCGTCGCGCTGATCTTGATCTCGTGGTTGATCTCGTGCATGTCGAACCTTTCACGGTGCGCGGTTGCGGAGTTCCGGGAAGTCGTAGTCCCTCCAGCCAGGAACATCGGCGACCATGACGAATTCGTGGCCGTGTTCTGCGACGGAGGCTCCGCAGGCATCGTCCGCCCCCGCGATCCTGACGTCTGTCCCGTACGGGTACGTTGCGTCGATGCCGAGTGCGGATCCCATTCGTTGGTCCAACGGAATGTCATCGGAGACAGACGGATCGAGCGGACCTGCGGGCAATTGATCGACGATGATCACGTCACGCGACGGTTGCGTGCGGAATGCCGTCGCCCATTCCACTTGGTCCGGATTGTTGACGTCGATGTCCGGGTCGACGACGATCACCGTCTTCGGCCTCAGGTTCGTTCCCATCGCCGCAAGGATTGCTGCGCGGGCTTCGCCCGAATAGCGCGGTCGCATGGCAATGATGATGTAGAAGGACACGCCACCCGAGGACGGGACCGCGACCTTCTCGATAGTTGGAAACTGACTGCGCATCATCTGGAAGAACGAGGCCTCGAACGGTAGCTGCTTGAGCGTGTGGTTCTCGGTGGGGGGAACCCCGGTGAGTAGTGCCTGGAAGTACGCGTCGTTGCGATGTGTGATCGCGAGCACCCGTGCGATCGGCTTCATCGATCCCGGGGTGTAGTACCCGGTGTACTCGCCGAGTGGCCCCTCGAAAACCTCAGTTGCGAACTCGACTTCGAATTCGATGACAACTTCAGCTCGGGCAGGCACCTGCACGTCGCTGGTGCGACATTTGACGAGTTCGACTGCCGCGCCGCGTAGTCCGCCCGCGACCTCGAAATCGTTCGTATCGTCAGTCGCCTGGATCGGACAGGTGTAGGCGAGCATCGGGTCGACGCCGATCACCAGCGCGGCCCGGAATGTCTTCTGGCCCAACCTGACTGCTTTGGCGAGGTTCTTCCCAAAGCGGTGCATCGGCTGCGCGAGGAACGACATTGTGTTCTTGTCGATGATCTGAAAGCGATAGTGCCCCATGTCCGGAATCCCGGTCTCGGGATCGTGGCTGACGACGATGCCCGGCGTGATGTACGGGCCGCCGTCGTTCGGACTGTATTTCGGCACCGGCAAAGTGGCGAGGTCGATGGCGTCACCGGTCACGACGTTCTCGTGGACCGGCGCATCGTCGACAACCACTGGAGGTATGCGATGGGACAGTCCGTTGAGGATCTTGTCGAACGCTTCGTCCTCTGTCGCCTGAAATGCGATGAGTGCTTTGGCTCGCGAGTTGTAGACACCACCGACAAGCGGAAAGCGAGTGCCGTTGTTCTTGAACACGAAGGCGGGACCGGCGATAGATGCGCTCTTGCGCAAGCCCTTCGCCACTTCCAGGTCGAGTTCGACGTGGCGATCGACGTCAACCAACTCGCCCTGATCCCGTAACGACTGCAGAAAATCTCGGAAGTCCTGGAAGGGCATCGTTGCGGCCTATTCTCCGTATTGGACGACGTTCTGGCGAGTATCGTCCCATTTCGCATGACGGCAGGGAGGGAATTCGGCCAAGAGAACAGTGAGGGCCAAGATGCAAACAGCGCAGCGCGATTCGGAAGCAGAGCCGGGGCTGCAACGTTTTGCACTTGCGATCTACCGTGCGGAAGGGGTGTCGACGGCGTGCCTTCTGCTGCAGGCGCGCGCCGATCTCGATGTAAACCTCGTGTTGTTTGCAGCGTTCTTCGGTGCGCGGGGGAGGACCCTTACCGCGGCGCACGTGGCGGAAGTCGGCGAGCGAATCGATGCGTGGCACGCGGAGGTGGTGCGACCACTGCGCGGCGTGCGGCAACGGTTGAAGTCCGGCCCCGCGCCCGCGCCTAACGAGCGCACCGCTGCGCTGCGGAGCGCACTACAAAAGCTCGAAATCGAAGCAGAGTTGATCGAATTGGCCGAAGTCGACGCGCTCGGCGATACGCTCGATGCTGAGCCTGCAGTCGGCGATACTGCTGCTCGCGTCGCGGCTGCAATCGATGTCGTGGTTCGGGCGAAGATCGGCCGGGAACAGGACGGTGATGAGCGTGAAGCTGTCACGCGCATCGCTGACGCAGCAGCGGTATTTGTCGACGAACGACTCGGGTGAGCGAATGAAACGGCTTATCGTCGCAATCACAGGTGCATCGGGCGCCATCTACGGAATTCGGGCATTGGAGTTGCTCAGAGACGTTGCGGACGTCGAAACCCACGCGATACTCACCTCGTCGTGCATGCGGACGATCGTGGAGGAAACCGACTACAAGCCGGACGAGGTACGCGGTCTGGCCGACCGTGTCTACAACCCCAAAGACATCGGCGCCGCTGTGTCGTCGGGATCGTTTATCACCTCCGGAATGCTCGTGGCTCCGTGTTCGGTGAAGACGCTAAGCGGTATTGCGAACTGCTACAACGACGAATTGGTCGTTCGCGCTGCGGACGTGTGCCTCAAGGAGCGGCGTCGAGTTGTCCTCCTCTTGCGGGAGACGCCGTTGCATGCCGGTCACATCGAGCTCATGGCGCAAGCGACCCGAAACGGCGCGATCATCATGCCACCCGTTCCCGCGTTCTATCACCGGCCGGAGACTTTGGACGATGTGGTGAATCAGACGTTGGCGCGAGCGCTCGACCTGCTCGACATTCCGCTACCGGGCATCAAGCGCTGGAGCGGAACCGGGCGGGCCGCGCTGCGCGCGCGCGTCATCGACCGAACACAGAAGGGCACATCGGTTCGGGAGTCAGCGCAAGAGTGAGTAAGTCGCCGTTGCGGCCATACAGAGCAGATAGAGCGCAACGACTGCCGCCACGCCTTGCCACGTAGGGCGGGCCGGCTGAGCCTCGCTCGCCGGGGTCAGCCACCAAGTGAACCGGCGACTGACGATAGGCACCGCCACGCCCAGGACCGAGACGGTTAATGCGTTCGAGCCGAAAAGCGCCAACCAGAACGGCATTCCGTGGTCGGAAAGCGGGTCAACCAGGAAGGTGTCGATAAGGAACACGGTTGGGTACAACACGACCAGGACGAGCATGGTCATCTTCCACGGCGCGGGCGGTTGCGCGTCCGGTGCTGTGTCGAACCACTGGTCGAATCCGGTCCGGACGGAATGTGCACTGACGGTATCGACGAGCGGGGCCGCGTCGCGCAACAACGCGGCACGCTCGGGCGACGACAGCCAGGCCTGCAGGTTGTCGTCGGTGTCGAACCACAGCACCGCGAGCCACTTCTCTTGCACGCCGGCGATCGGTGGCTCGAAACGATAACCCTGAAAGCCCGACGCGCCTGAACTGACCGCGGCAATCCGGTGCTCCCACTCGCGATATGCGGTCTCGCAGCCATTCTTCAGCCGCGTTGAGATCACGGACGTCGCCATCGATTGCGCCGTAGCAACGCGATCCTTGACGAGTTGGGTGTTGGGCGGGCTCGTCGCGAGCGGAATCGTCCGATCTGTGAAGCCGTGCCTGGTCGGAGATCGAAGCCATGCTGCTGCGTCGTCTTTGTTCGAAAACCATTGCAGGGTAACCCAATCAAGCTGGGACGGCGGATTGGGCGGTACTACGGTCTGCTCTACGAAGCCGGTGAAGCCTTCGGCTGCTTCGGCCATCGCAGTTTGCACGCGGCCGAACTCGGCGGCCTCGTCTGGGCGGACCCGCGTTTGGGTGACAATCGTGACGCCAGACCGGTCGGACGTCGTTGCTGAAGTCGTCATCGTGCACTCTTGTCGGAGGGAATCATTCGGCTGCCTTCCTCGGGCTCTGTGGCGACTTTGCAGCACAACTTTTCGGTCGAATCGCTCTATTTTGAGTAAAGCATCCGAATAGGCTCTCGCCATGGCAGTTCATGGATTTGACCGTGGCTCGTCCACCATTTTCCCAAGGTCGTTTGACGGAAAGTCAGGACTTCATGCACAAGGTCGAGATCGCCCCTTGGGTCGTCGAACGTGTGATCGCTAAGCCTGGATGCACCGATTGAGTTCTGATCGGATTCTGAAAGTTGCTGGGGCGCTGTGAGCGTGTGAGGACGTGCGTGGGCATCCGACCTCTAGATCGGGTTGTTCCACGTGGTCTTTCACGTCGAGGGGGACGGGGT
>JBBSKP010000095.1:0-17727 GCA_038256175.1 Mycobacteriales bacterium | reverse complement strand
GCGCCCTACACAGCAACGGCGACCTCGACAAATACTGGAACTTCCACCTCGACCAGGAACGACACCGCATCCACGAATCCCGCTACCTCAACGGCACGATCCCCCGAGCCGCCTGACGTCACTCCAGAAGAGCCGCACCCATATGGAATGGCGGCCGAGTCCAACGGGTAGCGGCAGAAGCCCGTGCCGGGCCGCCATTCGCCGGTAGCATCGGGGCCGTGACCGACATAGCCGCTCGGACCAGCAGAAACGCTCCGCTGCGCGTGCTTGTGTACAGCGACAACGCAAGTACCCGCGCGAAGGTCATCCAAGCACTCGGTAAGCGTCCCCACCCCGACCTGCCAGAACTGGACTATGTCGAGGTTGCGACCGAACCTGTAGTGATCTCGCACATGGACGCGGGTGGCATCGACCTCGCCATCCTAGATGGCGAAGCCGCGCCCGCCGGCGGGATGGGAATCGCCAAGCAACTGAAGGACGAGATCGATCCGTGCCCGCCGATCCTCGTGTTGACCGGTAGGCCCGACGACGCCTGGCTTGCCAGTTGGTCGCGCGCTGAAGCCGCCGTGCCGCATCCGATCGACCCGATCCGGCTGGCCGAGGCGGTTACGGCGCTGTTACGCACCTTGGCGCCCACGCCCCACTGAACTCTTTAGGTTTGAAAACCAAGCGAAGGCCGGGGCGAACCCCATACGCTGGGTGGCGCAGCTCACATTGAGCGCGGCCCGGTCGGAACAGGAGCGGGTCATGGGGCGAGTTTGGCTAGGCGGACGAGAAATGCAGCGCCACAGTAGGTGTCGACAAGCGGTGCTGGCTGCTGCCGGGCTCGGGTCGAAGGGAGCGTCGGTGGCATGAACGCGTACGCGCCAATTCTCGTTCTCGGAGCGATTGCCCTCGGGTTCGCTGTTTTCTCCGTGATCATGGCGCTGATCGTCGGGCCCAAACGCTTCAACCGCGCCAAGCTCGACGTGTACGAATGCGGGATCGAGCCGACAGAGCAGCCGATGGGCGCCGGCCGTTATCCCGTGAAGTTCTACCTGACCGCAATGCTGTTCATCATCTTCGACATCGAGATCGTTTTTCTCTATCCGTGGGCGGTTCACTTCGATGCACTCGGTGTCTTCGGTCTCGTCGCGATGGCCATGTTCATCTTCAACGTTTCGGTGGCCTACGCGTATGAGTGGAGGCGTGGCGGTCTCAGTTGGGATTGACAATCATTCGTTCGCTTCTGCTGTCCTACAAGCGATCCGCAGCACAGTCGACTGGATCTAGCATAGAAACAGGGAGATGAGTCCGACATGGGTCTCGAGGAGAAGCTGCCGAGCGGCTTTCTACTGAGCACAGTCGAAGGGCTGGCCGGCTATGCGCGGAAAGGCTCGCTGTGGCCGGTGACGTTCGGCCTTGCCTGCTGTGCGATCGAGATGATGGCCACCGGTGCTGGGCGGTTCGATATTGCCCGCTTCGGTATGGAGGCATTTCGCGCGTCGCCACGCCAGGCGGATCTGATGATCGTCGCCGGCAGGGTCAGCCAGAAGATGGCGCCGGTGCTGCGACAGGTCTACGACCAGATGGCAGAGCCGAAGTGGGTACTGGCCATGGGTGTCTGCGCCTCGTCCGGCGGCATGTTCAACAACTACGCGATTGTGCAGGGCGTCGACCATGTAGTCCCTGTCGACATCTATTTGCCAGGCTGCCCGCCGCGGCCTGAAATGTTGCTCAACGCGATCCTCAAACTGCACGAGAAAATCCAGCAGATGCCGCTGGGAGTGAACCGCGAAGAGGCAGTAAAGGCGGCAGAAGCGGCAGCTCTAGCCTCCACCCCAACCTTCGAATTGAAAGGCCTACTGAAGTGAGGCCAGGAGTAAGACGGCGCTTGGGCAGCGTGGCGTGGACTGACGAACGAGGGAGCGAAGCGAGTGAGTGAGGAGGGAAGGCCACGCGTGAAGGCCCAAGCGCCCGCGAGCGAAGCGAGCCATGTCACAGCGAGCAGACAGCAGGGCATGTTCGGCATCCACGGCACCGGTGATACGTCGGGGTATGGGAGGTTGGTCCGAACAATTACGTTGCCGGGCAGTACTGCTCGTCCTTATGGGAGTTATTTCGATGAGGTCGCAGACAATCTTGCTGCGGCTCTGGGCGATGCGGGAGTGTCGGTCGAGGATGCGCTCGAGAATGTGGTTGTTTTTCGTGATGAGCTGACGTTCCATGTGCGGCGGGACTTCCTTCCTCAGGTTGCGCAGCGGCTGCGCGATGAACCGGATCTCCGTTTCGAGCTGTGCCTTGGAGTCAATGGCGTGCACTATCCGGCGGATGTCGGTCGGGAGTTGCATGCGGTGTATTCGCTGTTGTCGATCACGCACAACCGGCGGATTCGACTCGAGGTGTCTGTGCCGGACGCTGATCCGCACATCCCGACGTTGTATGGCGTGTATCCGACCAACGACTGGCATGAGCGGGAGACGTACGACTTCTTCGGCATCGTTTTCGATGGTCATCCGTCGTTGACCCGTATTGCGATGCCGGACGATTGGCGGGGTCATCCGCAACGCAAGGACTACCCGCTCGGCGGGATCCCCGTCGAGTACAAGGGTGCGCAGATTCCGCCGCCTGACGAGCGGAGGGCTTACACCTGATGAGCGATCCGACCGAGCAAATGATTACTGTCGCCGGCCAGGACTGGGATGAGATTGTTGCTGCCGCGCGGCGCGCTCCCGGCTCCAATTCGGAGACGGGCGAGGAACGCATCGTCGTCAACATGGGTCCGCAGCATCCGTCGACGCACGGCGTTCTGCGGCTCATTTTGGAGATCGAGGGCGAGACCGTCACCGAAGCTCGTTGCGGCGTCGGATATCTGCATACTGGGATCGAGAAGAACCTCGAGTTTCGTAACTGGATTCAGGGCGTCACGTTCGTGACGCGGATGGATTATTTGTCGCCGTTCTTCAACGAGACCGCGTATTGCCTTGGCGTCGAGAAGTTGCTCGACATCACCGACGCGATCCCGGAACGTGTCAGCGTCATCCGCGTCATGCTCATGGAACTCAACCGCATCTCTTCCCATTTGGTGGCGCTGGCCACCGGAGGTATGGAGTTGGGCGCGCTCACGGCGATGCTCTTCGGATTCCGTGAACGCGAACTGATTCTCGATATCTTCGAGACGATTACCGGTCTGCGCATGAACCATGCGTACATCCGGCCGGGCGGGCTTGCTCAGGACCTGCCGTCCGATGCGGTGGAGAAGATTCGCGGGCTGCTGGAAATCATGCCGAAACGGCTGCACGACATCGAATTGCTGCTCAACGGGAACCCCATCTGGAAGGCCCGCACCAAAGGGATCGGGTACCTCGATCTGACGGGCTGCATGGCACTCGGCATCACCGGTCCGGTCCTACGCGCAACCGGGCTCCCCCACGATTTACGAAAGTCGCAACCTTATTGCGGCTACGAGAACTACGAGTTCGATGTCATCACCGATACCGGATCCGATTGCTACGGGCGCTATTTGATCCGTGTGAACGAGATGAAGGAATCGTTGAAGATCGTCGAGCAGTGCCTGGACCGGTTACGGCCGGGTCCTGTGATGGTCGACGACAAGAAGATTGCGTGGCCTGCCGACCTCGCTCTCGGCGCCGACGGACTCGGTAACTCGCCGGATCACATCAGCAAGATCATGGGCACGTCGATGGAGGCTTTGATTCATCACTTCAAGCTGGTTACAGAAGGACTCCGGGTGCCGCCGGGGCAGGTGTACGTGGCAGTCGAGTCGCCGCGCGGCGAGCTGGGCGTGCACATGGTGAGTGACGGCGGAAGCCGCCCTTACCGGGTGCACTATCGCGACCCGTCGTTCACCAATCTGCAGGCTGTGTCCGCAATGTGTGAGGGCGGCATGGTCGCCGACGTGATCGCGGCAGTCGCAAGCATCGATCCCGTCATGGGCGGAGTCGACCGTTGACCCAGCCTGTTTTCATTCAGTTCGGTCCCCGGCCCGAGGAGAAGGGGCAACTCGTCCAACCGGGTGCGCGCGAGAAGTATCCGCCAGACGTCCACGCCCGGCTCGAGGCTGACGCGAAAGTCATCATCGGGCGCTACCCGACGTCGGGTGTCGCGCGCGACGAGCGACCACAGAACACCGCCCGGTCCGCGTTGCTGCCGCTGTTGCATCTTGTGCAGGCCGAGGACGGCTACATCACGCCGGCCGGGATCGACTTCTGCGCCGATCGACTCGGACTCACGGGAGCAGAGGTGGCAGCAGTTGCCACCTTCTATTCCATGTACCGGCGCAACAAGACTGGCGATTACCACGTCGGGGTTTGCACAAACGCGCTGTGCGCGATCATGGGTGGCGATGCGATCCTCGCCGCACTCGAGGAGCACCTCGGTGTCGAGAACGGGGAGACGACTTCCGACGGCGTCGTCACGGTCGAGCACATCGAATGCAATGCGGCGTGCGATTTCGCACCGGTGGTGATGGTCAATTGGGAGTTCTTCGACAACCAGACCCCGGAGTCGGCCCGGACCCTCGTCGATGCCTTGCGATCCGGCGAGCAGGTCACTCCCAGCCGCGGAGCCCCGCTGTGCACGTTTCGAGAGACCGCGCGGGTTCTCGCCGGATTCCCGGACCAACGCGCAGGTGCACTCGAAGCCGGAGGTGGAGCCGGCGATGCCACGTTGGCGGGCCTCCGCGTCGCCCGCGAGCTCGACATGACGGCACCACCCATTCCCGCCGATTCAGAGGGAGCTTGACGTGCCGCTGACCCCCGTCTTGAGCCGTTATTGGGACGACCCTCAGTCGTGGACCCTGGACACCTACCAGCGGCACGACGGCTACAAGGCGTTGGACAAGGCTCTGCGGATGGCCCCGGACGACGTGATCACGACGATCAAGGATTCCGGGTTGCGCGGACGCGGTGGTGCAGGGTTCCCCACCGGCATGAAGTGGGGCTTCATCCCGCAAGGTGACGGCAAGCCGCATTACCTCGTCGTCAACGCCGACGAGTCCGAACCTGGCACCTGCAAAGACATTCCGCTGATGCTGGCGACTCCGCACGCACTCGTCGAAGGCTCGATCATCGCGGCGTACGCGATCCGCGCGAGTCATGCCTTCATCTACGTCCGAGGCGAAGTCGTCCCCGTGCTGCGGCGACTGCAAGCTGCGGTCGCCGAGGCCTATGCCGCCGGTTACCTCGGCAACGACATCCTCGGTACCGGCTACGACCTGGAACTCGTGGTTCATGCGGGCGCCGGGGCGTACATCTGCGGCGAGGAAACTGCGCTGCTCGATTCGTTGGAGGGTCGTCGTGGTCAGCCTCGACTCCGCCCGCCGTTCCCGGCCGTTGCCGGTCTGTATGCCTGCCCGACTGTGGTCAACAACGTCGAATCCATTGCTAGCGTTGCCCCCATCATCCTCAACGGCGTCGAGTGGTTCCGCTCGATCGGTAGCGAAAAGTCACCCGGCTTCACGCTCTATTCCTTGTCCGGCCACGTGACCCGCCCAGGGCAATACGAGGCGCCGCTGGGAATTACGTTGCGCGAACTCCTCGAATACGCGGGCGGAGTCCGCGCCGGGCATCAGCTGAAGTTCTGGACGCCTGGTGGCTCATCGACGCCGATGTTCACCGACGGGCACCTCGATGTTCCGCTCGACTACGAGGGTGTGGGCGCCGCCGGATCGATGCTCGGCACCAAGGCGTTGCAGATCTTCGACGAGACGACATGCGTTGTGCGAGTGGTGTTGCGCTGGACCGAGTTCTACGCGCACGAGTCCTGCGGCAAGTGCACGCCGTGCCGCGAGGGCACCTACTGGTTGGTCCAAATCCTGGAGCGACTCGAGAAGGGCGCGGGCTCCGAGGCCGATCTCGAGAAGCTGCTCGACATCTCCGACACCATTCTGGGCAAATCGTTCTGCGCCCTCGGCGACGGTGCCGCGAGCCCAATCATGTCGTCGCTCAAGTACTTCCGTGACGAATACGTAGCGCACTTCGAACAGGATGGCTGTCCCTTCGACCCACAACTGTCAACCTTGTTCCAGGGAGCGCAAGTATGAACGGCGAGGGGACCGAGCGCGTGGGGGGCGAGGGGGCAGCGCGGTCTGGACTGAGGAGCGAGGGAGCGAAGCGAGTGAGCGACGAGGGAAGACCGCGCCTGAAGGCCCCCACGCCCGCGAACGAAGTGAGCAATATAGGCACAGTGAGCTGTGTAATCGACGGCACCGAAATCACCGTCCCCAAAGGCACTCTCGTCATCCGCGCCGCCGAATTGACCGGCATCCAGATCCCCCGGTTTTGCGATCATCCGCTGCTCGATCCGGTCGGTGCGTGCCGGCAGTGCCTGGTTGAGGTCGAGGGTCAGCGAAAGCCACTGGCTTCCTGCACGATAACCGTTACCGACGGCATGGTTGTCCACACACAGCTCACCTCGCCGGCGGCGGACAAAGCCCAGCGCGGTGTGATGGAGTTGCTGCTGATCAACCATCCGCTGGACTGCCCGGTATGCGACAAAGGCGGCGAGTGCCCGCTGCAGAACCAGGCGATGTCCAACGGCCGGGCCGACTCTCGGTTCAACGATGTCAAGCGCACATTCCCGAAACCGATCCCGCTCTCCTCCGAAGTCTTGCTCGATCGCGAGCGGTGCGTGCTCTGCGCCAGGTGCACTCGCTTCTCGCAGCAGATCGCCGGTGATCCGTTCATCGAATTGCTGGAACGTGGTGCGCTGCAACAGGTTGGGATCTACAACAACAAGCCGTTCGAGTCGTACTTCTCCGGCAACACCGTGCAGATCTGCCCGGTGGGCGCCCTCACGGGAGCTGCTTACCGATTCCGGGCGCGACCGTTCGACCTCATTTCCAGCGCCAGCGTGTGCGAGCACTGCGCGAGTGGTTGTGCGCAGCGCACCGACCATCGTCGCGGCAAGGTTCTGCGGCGGCTTGCCGGTGACGACCCACAAGTCAACGAGGAATGGAACTGCGACAAAGGTAGGTGGGCGTTCACGTATGCCACCGAACGCGATCGCATCACCACCCCGCTGATCCGCGACGACGACGGTGTCCTCGTCCTCGCATCCTGGTCGGAGGCTCTCGCCGTCGCAGCCCGCGGACTGAGCGCAGCAAGCGGATCGGGCGTTCTCGTCGGCGGGCGGGCAACGCTGGAAGATGCGTACGCCTACGCGAAATTTGCCCGAGTTGTGCTCGGTACCAACGACATCGATTTCCGAATTCGGCCCACCTCGGTCGAAGAAGCCGACTTCCTCGCCGCTCGCGTCGCGGGGACGGGCGTCGGTGTGACATACGACGATCTCGAGAAGGCACCCGTCGTTCTGCTCGTCGCGTTCGAGCCGGAAGAGGAGTCGCCGATCGTCTATCTGCGGCTGCGCAAGGCGGCACGCAAAGTCGGCATGCCCGTCTATTCGATCGCACCGTTCGCCACACACGCCTTGGAGAAGATGTCGGGCCGGGTGTTGCGGACGGCACCAGGCACCGAAGCCGCCGTCCTCGACGCATTGCACAGTGCCGACGACGGCGGCCTCGCAGAACTGCTTCGCCAGCCGGGAGCGGTCATCATGGTCGGCGAACGGTTGGCGGGTGTTCCGGGTGGTCTATCCGCGGCTGCGCGGCTGGCCGATGACACCGGAGCTCGCTTGGCGTGGGTGCCTCGTCGGGCTGGCGAACGTGGCGCACTCGACGCCGGCGCCCTCCCCCAACTGCTCCCCGGCGGGCGACCCGTCACCGATCCCGATGCCGTGCGCCAAGTCGCGTCGGTCTGGAACGTCACCGACCTTCCGTCATCGGTCGGACGCGACACCGCTGAGATCCTCGCCGCAGCAGGCACACACGCACTCGGAGCGTTGGTGATCGGCGGTGTCGAGATCGCCGACCTACCGGACCCGCCTGCAGCGCTGGCCGCCATCAAGGCGGCCGGATTCGTAGTCAGTTTGGAACTGCGGGGCAGCGCGGTCACCGACCTCGCAGATGTGGTGTTCCCCGTCGCGCCGGTCGTGGAGAAGCCTGGCACCTTCGTGAACTGGGAAGGGCGCACTCGACCATTCGACGCTGCGCTGCACCAGACGACGGCGTCGAGCACTACGGGCGCCGGTATGCCCGACCAACGGGTGCTGCACGCGATCGCCGCTGAAATGCGTATCCCACTCGGCCTTCCCGACGCCGCATCCGCGCGCGCAGAACTGGCCGGGTTGGGCGTATGGGACGGGGCATCTCGCGAGGCGTCGCCTGTCGAAAGTCCCGAACCTGCGCAGCCTGGTCCTGGCGAGGCGATCCTGGCGAGCTGGCGGATGCTGCTCGACTCGGGCCGACTACAGGACGGGGAACCCCACCTTGCGGGCACAGCCCGCGCGCCCGTCGTACGCCTTTCGGGTTCGACTGCGGCCGAAATCGGTGCGGCCGACGGGGATCTCGTGACGGTGAGCACTCGACACGGGGCCATCACATTGCCGCTGGAGATCTCCGAGCTGGTCGACAGAGTGGTGTGGTTGCCGCTCAACTCGCCTGGTTCCGCGGTGTACCAGCAGCTGGTCGCAGCTGCTGGGTACGTCGTCGACATCCGCTGTGCCGCTACGAGTGAGGCGCTGTGATGAACGAATTCATATACGCCGAGACCGGTTACACGGACCTGTCGAGTTTCGGTCACGACCCGTGGTGGCTGATCGTCGGTAAAGCGTTGGCCGTGTTCGTGTTCCTCATGATGATCCCGTTGGTCGCGGTCTACGCGGAGCGCAAGGTTGTGGCCTGGATGCAAATGCGGGTCGGCCCCAATCGGGTCGGGCCCGGCGGCATGCTCCAGAGTCTCGCCGACGGCATCAAGATGGCGTTGAAGGAAGGCCTCATCCCGACGGGCGTGGACAAGCCCGTGTACCTCCTTGCTCCGGTCCTTGCCGCGGCACCGGCTTTCATGGCGTTCGCGGTCATCCCGTTCGGTCCCGAGGTATCGATCTTCGGGCACCGCACCGCATTACAACTGACAGACCTCCCTGTCGCCGTCCTGTACATCCTCGCGGTCACGTCGATCGGCGTGTACGGAATCGTGCTCGCGGGATGGGCATCCGGATCGACCTATCCCCTGCTTGGCGGGCTTCGTTCGACGGCGCAAGTGATCTCGTACGAGATCGCGATGGCACTCTCGTTTGCGGCCGTGTTCCTGGATGCGGGCACGATGTCCACCTCGGGGATCGTTGCGGCGCAGAAAGACACCTGGTACGTCTTCCTGCTGCTGCCCTCGTTCCTCGTCTACGCCGTGTCGATGGTCGGCGAGACCAACCGCGCGCCGTTCGACCTGCCAGAGGCCGAGGGAGAATTGGTCGGCGGCTTCCACACCGAGTACTCCTCGCTGAAGTTTGCGATGTTCATGCTCGCCGAGTACGTCAACATGGCCACCGTCTCCGCATTGGCCACCACACTGTTCTTCGGCGGTTGGCACGCGCCGTGGCCGATCAGCATCTGGGACGGTGCGAACTCCGGTTGGTGGCCCGTACTGTGGTTCACCCTGAAGGTCTGGGGCTTCCTGTTCCTCTTCGTGTGGCTGCGCGGCACCATGCCGCGCCTGAGGTACGACCAGTTCATGAACCTGGGCTGGAAAGTGCTGATCCCGATCTCCCTGGCGTGGGTCATGATTGTCGCCACCGTTCGCGTGGTCCGCAACGAGGGCCACGACATTCGTTCGATCGCGCTCGTCGTCGGAAGCGCGGTCCTCGGCTTGCTTGTAGTCGGTCTCGTGTGGCTGAGAATGCGTGCCGCACACAAGGTTTCACCCGCAGCCGCGCCAGAAGTAATCGAGCAACCCACAATTCTGGAGCCGTTCGACGCCATGGCAGGCGGCTTTCCGATCCCCCCGATGCCCGGACAAACCTTGCCGGCGTTTCGCCGCATTCCTGTGAAAGCAGGTCACACGAGCACAACCAAGGACGGCAGTGATGACTGAATTCCTCGGCCCCATAGCGGGTTTCGGCGTGACCTTCTCGACGATGTTCAAGAAGCCGAACACCGAGTTCTACCCGGAGGTGAAGACACCTACTGCTCCGCGGTACCACGGCCGGCACCAGCTCAATCGCTACCCCGACGGCTTGGAGAAGTGCATCGGGTGCGAACTCTGCGCGTGGGCCTGCCCTGCCGACGCCATCTACGTCGAGGGTGCCGACAACACGGACGAAGAACGCTTTTCGCCCGGCGAACGGTACGGCAGCGTCTATCAGATCAACTACCTGCGTTGCATCGGGTGCGGCCTGTGCATCGAGGCGTGCCCGACGCGGGCATTGACCATGACCAATGAATACGAGCTCGCCGACGACAACAGAGCCGACCTGATCTATGAGAAGGACCGGCTCCTCGCGCCGCTCGAACCCGGCGTGGTCCCGGCGCCGCATCCGATGTCCCCCGGCACCACCGCTGAGGATTACTACCGCGGCAAGGTAACCGGTCCGGCTCCGGAGAACCCGCAGTGAACACGATGTCGACTGCCGTCGTACTCGCTGCGGAGCACCTCACCCGGACCTCCACCGGTGAAGGGGTGCAGTTCTGGATTCTCGGCGCGGTGGCGGTACTCGGTGCGCTCGGCGTGGTTGGCGCAACCAAGGCTGTCTACTCCGCGATCTTCCTGGCGATGACCATGATCATCCTGGCCGTTTTCTATATGGCCCAGGGCGCGCTGTTCCTCGGCGTCGTGCAGATCGTCGTCTACACCGGCGCAGTCATGATGTTGTTCTTATTCGTGCTGATGCTCGTGGGCGTCGACTCGTCCGATTCCCTCGTGGAAACGCTTCGCGGCCAACGGATTGCCGCAATCGCCGCGGGCATCGGATTCGGAATCTTGCTGATCGGCGGCATCGGCACCGCGACAGTATCTTTCACCGGACTCCAGCAGGCCAACGCCGGCGGCAATGTCCAGGGCTTGGCCGAGCTCATCTTCATCCAATACCTGTGGGCGTTCGAACTCACTGGCGCACTCCTCATCACAGCGACCGTCGGTGCGATGATACTGGCGCACCGTGAACGTTTCGAGCCACGAAAAGACCAGCGCGAAATGTCGCTCGAACGCTTCCGCCGAGGTGGCCAGGTGACGCCCTTGCCGAGCCCTGGCGTCTATGCGCGCCACAACGCGGTCGACGTTCCCGCGCTGCTGCCGGACGGCACCTTCGCCGCACTGTCGGTCAGCCGGGTACTGCACCGGCGTGAAGGTATGCCGGCACGCGCACTCGGTTCTACCGATGTAGCGGCTCCCGAACCAGGCGCAACCACAGAGGAGGGCACGCAGTGAACCCCGCCAACTACCTGTACCTTTCGGCGTTGCTTTTCACGATCGGCGCCGCCGGTGTCCTGACGCGACGCAACGCCATCGTCGTATTCATGTGCATCGAATTGATGCTCAACGCGACGAACCTGGCGTTCGTCACGTTCGCGCGGATGCACGGCAATCTCGATGGCCAAGTCTTCGCGTTCTTCACCATGGTGGTCGCCGCCGCCGAGGTCGTGGTGGGCCTCGCGATCATCATGACCATCTTCCGCACCCGCAATTCGGCTTCGGTCGACGACGCCAACCTCCTGAAGCACTGACAGCCAGATGAACACTGAGGGGATTTCCTCCACCGTCTGGCTTCTGCCTGCCCTACCGCTGTGTGGCGCCATCGTGCTGCTGCTCGCGGGACGACGCAGTAACGCGTGGGGCCACCTGCTCGGGTGCGCGACAGTGCTCGCATCGTTCGCCCTGGGCGTCGCACTCTTCGTCGACATGGTCGGCCGAGATACCGCCAATCGCGTTGTGCACCAGGACTTGTTCAGCTGGGTGCCCGTCGCAAGTCTGCGCGTGGATTTCGGGCTCCAACTCGACCAGCTGTCGATGTGCTTCGTACTGCTGATCACCGGCGTCGGCTCGCTGATCCATATCTATTCGGTCGGGTACATGGCGCACGACGACGAGCGTCGTCGGTTCTTCGCCTACTTGAACCTGTTCCTCGCCGCGATGCTGCTGCTGGTACTGGCCGACAACTTCTTGGGGTTGTACGTGGGCTGGGAGGGCGTCGGCCTCGCCTCCTACCTGCTCATCGGATTCTGGCAACACAAGCCATCGGCAGCGACCGCGGCAAAGAAGGCCTTCGTCGTCAACCGAGTCGGCGACATCGGCCTGGCCGTCGCCATCATGATCATGTTCGCGACCTTCGGATCGATCGGCTTTGCCGAGGTCTTCACTGGCGCCGAAGGCGCTGGCGAGGGTGTGCTGACCGCGATCGGCCTCATGCTGTTACTCGCCGCATGCGGAAAGTCGGCCCAGGTTCCGCTGCAATCCTGGCTCGGCGACGCGATGGAGGGTCCGACCCCGGTGTCGGCATTGATCCACGCCGCGACCATGGTTACCGCGGGTGTCTACCTCATCGCGCGGTCGAACCCGATCTTCGATCTCGCGCCGGACGCGCGGCTCGCAGTCGCGATCGTCGGAGCCGTCACCCTTCTGTTCGGCGCGATCATCGGTTGCGCGAAAGACGACATCAAGAAGGCGCTCGCCGCATCGACGATGAGCCAGATCGGCTACATGGTCCTTGCCGCAGGCCTCGGCCCAGCCGGGTACGCGTTCGCGATCCTGCATCTGCTCACCCACGGCTTCTTCAAGGCCGGCTTGTTCCTCGGGGCAGGCTCGGTGATGCACGGCATGAACGACGAGGTGAACATGCGCCGCTACGGCGGCCTGCGCACCGTCATGCCGATCACCTTCGTCACCTTCGGGCTCGGGTATCTGGCCATCATCGGGATTCCGCCGTTCGCCGGCTTCTTCTCCAAGGACAAGATCATCGAAGTCGCGTTCGCCGCAGGCGGCGGCAAGGGTGTAATCCTCGGTGTCGTAGCGCTTTTCGGCGCTGGCCTCACCGCGTTCTACATGACTCGCGTGATGCTGATGACCTTCTTCGGGAAACGTCGCTGGGCTGATGACGCTCACCCGCACGAGTCGCCTGGCGTGATGACGATGCCGATGATCGTCCTCGCGGTGGGGTCGGTGGTCTCGGGTGCGTTGCTCGTGTACGGCTCCTCACTGCAGGACTGGCTGGAACCGGTGCTCGGCGTCCACGAGGCACACCACGCGATGCCGGCATGGGTCGTTACCGTCCTGACGCTGGGTGTGGTGCTCTGTGGTGTCGCTGTGGCCTACCGGCAGTACGCGACGCAGGAGATCCCAGCGGTAGCTCCCGAGCCGGTCTCGGTACTCACGGTCGCCGCTCGCCAAGATCTGTACGGCGACAAGGTGAATGAGGCTGCCTTCATGCGACCCGGCCAGGAGCTGACGCGGTCGTTGGTATTCCTCGACAACAAAGGCGTCGACGGGCTTGTCAACGGGTTCGCCGCGATAGTCGGCGGAACATCGAAGCTGTTGAGCCGCTTGCAAACCGGTTTCGTTCGGTCTTATGCGCTGGCCATGTTCGCAGGCGCCGCACTCGTTATCGCGGCAATGATGTTGGTGAGGGTGTGGTGAACAACTTTCCCTGGTTGACCGCGCTGTGGGTGTTGCCGCTGGTTGGCGCCGGCGTCGTGCTCCTGCTGCCCCCGCAACGGCGTCAACTCGCCAAAGTGGTGGCACTCGCCTTTTCCGTTGTCGTGCTCGGCATCTCGTTGGTACTCGCGATTCGATTCGATCCGACCGGTGAGCAGTATCAATTCGTCGAATCGCACGCATGGATTCCCGCGTTCGGCACGCGATATACCTTGGGACTCGACGGCATCGCGGTCGCGTTGGTACTGCTCACCGCTGTGCTGGTCCCGGTGTTGTTGCTGGCCGGCTGGAACGATGGCGAGACCGCGGGCGGCCCGAGGCGGCAGCGTGGAACGCACATCTACGTTGCGCTGACACTGCTCGTCGAGGGAATGGTGCTGATCTCGTTCAGCGCGCTCGATGTGCTGCTGTTCTACGTCTTCTTCGAAGTCATGCTCATTCCGATGTACTTCCTCATCGGCGGATTCGGCGGTGGCAAGGAACCCGGTCAACGGTCTGCATCTGCTGCCGCAGCGGTGAAGTTCTTGCTGTACAACCTCTTAGGCGGCCTGATCATGCTCGCCGCCGTCGTCGGCCTTTACGTCGCGACAGCCCGGCAGGGCGCGGGGACCTTCGACTTCCGCGAGATCGTCGCCACGGTCTCGGCGGGAGGTCTCGGCGTCGACCCCGCAGTCATGAAGGCGTTGTTCCTCGGCTTCATGTTCGCCTTTGCGATCAAGGCACCGCTATGGCCGTTTCACACCTGGCTACCCGATGCCGCTGTCGAAGCCACACCGGCGAGCGCCGTGCTCATGATGGCCGTCGTCGACAAGGTCGGCACGTTCGCGATGCTGCGTTATTGCCTGCAACTTTTCCCTGATGAATCGAAATACTTTGCCCCACTGATCATTACGTTGGCAGTGATCGGAATCGTCTACGGCGCGATATTGGCCATCGGGCAAACGGATCTGATGCGGCTGATCGCCTACACATCGATCTCACACTTCGGCTTCATTATTCTCGGCATCTTCGCAATGACCAGCCAAGGCCAGAGCGGATCGACGCTGTACATGGTCAACCACGGCCTCTCGACCGCCGCGTTGTTCCTGATCGCCGGATTCCTGGTCTCCCGCCGCGGCACCCGTGCGATAGCCGCGTACGGCGGCGTGCAGAAGGTCGCCCCGATCTTGGCCGGCACGTTCCTCATCGCCGGTCTTGCGACCCTCGCACTGCCTGGGCTGGCACCGTTCATCAGCGAGTTCCTCGTCCTGATCGGCACGTACACGCGCTACCCGGTGGCAGCGGTGATCGCGACGAGCGCGCTCGTCCTGTCTGCCATCTACGTCCTGTGGCTCTACCAACGCATGATGGGTGGCCCAGTCACTGCCGATAACGAACGACTCCCCGATCTCCGGCCTCGCGAGCTCGCAGTGGTTTCCCCCCTGATCGCCCTGCTGATCCTGCTTGGCGTCTACCCCAAGCTCGCCCTCGACGTCATCAACCCGGCCGTAGGCCACACCTTGACGACGATCCATGAGCAAGACCCCGCACCGACAATCGCAGACAAACAGGGCCCACACGAAGGGACGCACAAATGAGTCCCCTGGATGCGCCGGACATCGAATACGGCCAGCTTTCACCGATGTTGATCGTGTTCGGCGTTGCGATAGTCGGTGTGCTCGTCGAGGCGTTCCTGCCCCGCCGCGGCCGCTACGCCTGCCATCTCGTACTCGGTCTCGGCGGCCTCGCGGCCGCGTTCGTGGCTGTCGTCATGCTCGCCGGAACAACTCACGGCGCGGTCCTTGGCGCGGTTGCGATCGACGGTCCCACGTTGTTTCTGCAGGGAACGATCCTGGTGATCTCGATTCTCGCAATCCTGCTGATCGCCGAGCGGCACTTGGACACCGGCACGGCCGAATACGAGGACGGGACAGACTCTTTCGCCCCCCAAGCGTCGGCCATTCCGGGCAGCGTCGCCGAACGCGAGGCAACCAAGGCCGGTGTCGCCCAGACCGAAGTGTTCCCACTCATGCTGTTCGCGGTCGGTGGGATGTTGTTGTTTCCGGCCTCCAACGATCTGCTCACCATGTTCGTCGCTCTCGAGGTCTTCTCGCTGCCGTTGTATCTGCTGTGCGGACTCGCCCGCAAGCGTCGCTTGCTCTCGCAGGAATCCGCGCTCAAGTACTTCCTGCTCGGCGCATTCTCATCGGCCTTCTTCCTCTATGGCGTGGCTTTGCTCTACGGCTACGCCGGCACGGTGTCGATTCCGGGGATCGCCGACGCGATCACGCACGACGCGGGCGGCAGCGGAGACTCACTGGCGGTGATCGGCACGGCGCTGCTCTCCGTCGGCCTGCTGTTCAAAATCGGTGCCGTGCCGTTGCATTCGTGGATACCCGACGTCTATCAGGGTGCGCCGACACCGATCACGGCGTTCATGGCCGCGGCGACGAAGGTAGCCGCGTTCGGTGCGATGCTGCGCATCTTCTATGTCGCGCTGCCCGGTTTACGCGACGACTGGCGTCCGATGTTGTGGGGCGTCGCGATCCTCACCATGGTCATCGGCGCGATCATGGCAGTGACGCAGACCGACGTGAAGCGGATGCTTGCCTACTCGTCGATAGCGCACGCCGGTTTCATCCTTACCGGCGTGATCGCCGGCAACGACGACGGCGTGTCGTCGACGATGTTCTACCTCGCCGCCTACGGCTTCAGCACCCTCGGCGCCTTCGCGGTCGTCAGCTTGGTCCGCGACAACACCGGCGAGGTGACGGAAATGTCGCGCTGGGCGGGTCTGGGACGACGCTCGCCGCTGGTCGGTGCAGTGTTCGCACTGTTCCTGCTCGCTTTCGCCGGTATCCCTCTGACCAGCGGATTTGTCAGCAAGTTCGCGGTGTTCCAGGCTGCGGCTGCGGGCGGAGCGGCGCCGCTCGTGATTGTCGGCGTGATCAGCAGCGCGATCGCGGCGTACTTCTACGTCCGGGTGATCGTGCTGATGTTCTTCTCCGATCCGCACATCGACGCCCCGACGGTCGTCGTGCCCAGCCTGGTGACCACGGTGACCGTCGCCGTGGCGACAATCGTCACCGTAATACTCGGAATCCTGCCGCAGCCGTTGCTGGATCTCGCAAGCAACGCCGCGGTGTTCCTCCGCTGACACGTCGTGTAGCTGGCGTTGCCCGTTCGTACCGCTACGTCGAGCTCGGTTGTCGCGGCGTGTGGGACGGCTGCAACGGCAACGACACCGATGAGCTCGCTCATGCGCAGATCTACAGCGGAAATGTGTGCCACGGCACACCTTGTATCGGCAAGTGTGGGCCGATGTCCGTATACGGCACAGGCAATCCGGCCATAACCTCGTTGGCACGCCCCCCGGAACGAGCGACAGCTTCGGTGCCGCAGCGACCGCGTGAAGAGAGACGCAATTGAGAATTTCGAGTGCAGTACACGAGGCCCGCCCCTGGCGTATCCGCAAGATCGCGGCGGACTTCACGGTGGAGGATGTCTGGGCCCTACCCGTGCACGGCGACGCCGAGGACTTTCAAGCCCTGCTCGAGCTCATAGTTTCACTCGATCCGGCCAACTCGCAGTCCCTCCCGGCCCGCTTCGTGTGGCGCGCCCGTGATCGCCTCGGCGCCTGGTTCGACCTCGGCACAGCAGCTCCGATCGACCACCAGCAAGCTGATGCCGTGGACAAACTGCCGATTCCGGGCACGGTCGAAACTTCGCTGCTCGATCGGCTGCCAGCCGATCTGCGGAATACGGCGGCCGACTTGAATTTCAGCTCCATCCCTTTCGCGTCCCTCTATCGCACCAACGACGAATATGCCGCGGAAGTCTCGAACCGCACCTTGCACGCCGTGCTGCACCTCGCGTGGGTAGATCAGGGCGAAGGCCGGTACCAAGGACAAATGGCCATATACGTCAAGCCGCGCGGAAAACTCGGCAGAAGATATGTGGCGCTGGTTAATCCGTTCCGGTACCGGATCTTCTACCCAGCACTGATGCGTCAGATCGAACGAGCGTGGAATACCCGAAGACAGCCGTGAAGCGCTCGAATATCAACAGCTAGTGTCGCGTGTTGTTGATTGATTTACGTTTGATTTTTCCGAGTAACTGGTCGGCGGTTTTGGCAGGGCTCCGGCGTTGTTGACTAGCAGGCTCGTGAGCTGGGGGTTTGTGGGTTCGTGAAGAGTTGTAGCGCGTCGTGGCTGGTGAACGCGGCGGTTCGACAGGCCTCGGCGATGTTGTGGGCTCCAGCGAGGCGATG
>JBBSKP010000094.1:0-17805 GCA_038256175.1 Mycobacteriales bacterium | reverse complement strand
GTCCACGGCTGGCCCGACACCCACGAATTGTGGAGCGAGGTCGCGGCGCGCCTGAGCGATCGATTCAGAGTGATCAGCTTCGACAACCGTGGCGCCGGCGCGAGCACGGTTCCCACCGCGGTCGCGGCCTTTGCGATCGACGAGCTTGCCCAGGATCTGTTCGCCGTCATAGACGCGGTGAGCCCAGACGCGCCGGTGCATGTGCTGGCACACGATTGGGGATCGGTCGTCGGGTGGGAGGCGGTCACGGAACCGGGCGCGGATCGTCGTATCGCATCGTTCACGTCGGTCTCGGGCCCGAGCTTGGACCACCTAGGCATCTGGGTGAGGAATTGACTTGCGCGGCCGACACCGCGGAACCTGCTGGATGTGGCGTCGCAGCTGATCTCCTCCGCGTACACCCTGACGTTCCAGGTGCCGGGCCTGCCGGTGCCGGTGTTGACGCTGTTGGCACGCGTCTGGCCGCGCTTCCTCGCGTTCTTCGACGGTCTCGATCCTGCGTTGGTTCATCCCGCGCCGACGATCGCCGCGGACGCCGTGAACTGCCTCAAGCTCTACCGCGCGAACATCCGGGCCCGGCTGCGGCATCCCGAACCACGTGCGACGGAGTTGCCGGTGCAGTTGATCCTGTCGTCGGGTGATCGCGCCGTTCGTCCGGTCATCTACGCAGACACCGAAAGATTTGCGCCGAACCTCCGCCGATCCGAGATCAAATCCCGCCATTGGTCGCCGATTTCGCATCCAGAAGACCTGGCGCGCCTGACGGCGTCCTTCGTCGGGGATCTCGCCGTGAACGATTCCCGGACGCCCGCTCTCTAGCCTTTCACTCAGGTTTGTCCGAGTTAATCGATTCACGGCGGTCTCAGGGGTGTCATAGGTGCACCCTGGCCCGCGCGTACCAGTAAGATGATGGGGTAACTGGCGGCGATACATTCGACGCGCGCGCTGGCAGGTGAAACTTGGGGAGTTGCGCGTCGTAAATCTTGATGAAGGAGAGCTACCGACTCGTGGCTGCGCAGAGCTCGAACAAAGGTAAGTCAGACACCGGCACGGCCAATAAGGACTACGGCGCTTCTTCGATTACGGTTCTCGAGGGTCTCGAGGCCGTTCGTAAGCGTCCCGGCATGTACATCGGTTCGACCGGTGAGCGTGGTCTGCACCACCTGATCTGGGAAGTTGTCGACAACTCGGTCGATGAGGCCATGGCCGGCCACGCCACGCAGGTCGATGTGACGCTGCTGGCCGATGGCGGCGTCCAGGTGGTGGACGACGGTCGTGGTATTCCGGTCGCGATGCACTCTTCGGGTGTTCCGACCATCGAGGTCGTCATGACCCAGCTGCACGCCGGTGGCAAGTTCGACTCGGACTCGTACGCGGTGTCCGGTGGTCTGCACGGCGTCGGTATTTCCGTCGTCAATGCGTTGTCGAAGCGGGTCGAGGTCGAGATCGACCGCGACGGCTTCCACTGGACGCAGGAATACAAGGACGCCAAGCCGGGCACGCTGGTCAAGGGAGCTCCCACCAGGCACAAGGGCACGACGGTTCGGTTCTGGGCAGACTCCGACATCTTCGAGACCACGGTCTACAACTTCGAGACGGTGTCACGCCGCCTGCAAGAGATGGCGTTCCTCAACAAGGGCCTGACCATCAAGTTCACCGACGAGCGCGTCACCGACAGCGATGTCATCGACGACGTGGTGAGCGAGACCGCCGAGGCGCCGAAGTCGCACGCGGACGAAGAGGCGCAGGCAGCAGCGCCCGTGCACAAGGTCAAGACCCGCACGTACCACTACCCGGGTGGTCTGGAGGACTTCGTCCGCCACATCAACCGCACCAAGCAGTCGATCCACAACTCTGTTGTCGGGTTCACCGCGAAGGGCACCGGCCACGAGCTCGAGGTCGCGATGCAGTGGAACTCCGGTTACTCGGAGTCGGTGCATACGTTCGCGAACACGATCAACACCCACGAGGGTGGTACGCACGAAGAGGGTTTCCGTACGGCGTTGACGTCGACGGTGAACAAGTACGCGCGCGACAAGAAACTCCTCAAGGAAAAAGAGCAGGCACTCACGGGTGACGACATCCGCGAGGGTCTTGCCGCGATCATCAGCGTCAAGGTCGGCGAGCCGCAGTTCGAAGGCCAGACCAAGACGAAGCTCGGCAACACCGAGGTGAAGTCGTTCGTGCTCAAGGCGTGCAACGAGCATTTGGCGCACTGGTTCGAATCGAATCCCGCGGATGCGAAGACGATCGTGAACAAGGCGGTGTCGTCGGCGCAGGCGAGGATGGCGGCCCGCAAGGCGCGCGAGCTGGTGCGCCGCAAGAGCGCGACCGATCTCGGCGGGCTCCCGGGCAAGTTGGCGGACTGCCGTTCCAACGATCCGAGTAAGTCCGAGATCTACATCGTCGAGGGCGACTCGGCCGGCGGTTCGGCGAAATCCGGCCGCGACTCGATGTACCAGGCGATCCTGCCGCTGCGCGGAAAGATCATCAACGTCGAGAAGGCACGCATCGACCGCGTGCTGAAGAACAACGAAGTCCAGTCGATCATCACGGCGTTCGGTACCGGTATTCACGACGAGTTCGACATCGCGAAACTGCGCTATCACAAGATCGTGTTGATGGCCGACGCCGATGTCGATGGCCAGCACATCGCGACGCTGCTGCTCACGCTGCTGTTCCGGTTCATGCGTCCGCTGGTCGAGCACGGCCACGTCTACCTGGCGCAGCCGCCGCTGTACAAGCTGAAGTGGCAGCGCTCGGATCCGGAGTTCGCGTACTCGGATCGCGAGCGCGACGGTCTGATGAAGGCCGGCCTCGAGGCAGGCAAGAAGATCAACAAGGACGACGGTGTTCAGCGCTACAAGGGTCTCGGCGAGATGAATGCCAAGGAACTGTGGGAAACCACCATGGATCCGAGCGTTCGCGTCCTGCGGTTGGTCACCCTCGATGACGCTGCATCTGCCGACGAGCTGTTCAGCATCCTCATGGGCGAAGACGTCGAAGCTCGACGAAGCTTCATTACCCGTAATGCCAAGGATGTCCGCTTCCTCGACGTATAGGCGCTCCGCGCCCGTGAGTCTTTATGGAGTGCAGAACCTCCTAAAAGACGCACGAGGCCGGAGGCCCCCTCTAAGGAGACCTCATGACTGACACAACTTTGCCGCCGGAAAGCGGCGCTGGGCACGACCGCATCGAACCTGTCGACATTCAGCAGGAGATGCAGAACAGCTACATCGACTACGCGATGAGCGTCATCGTCGGCCGCGCGCTCCCGGAGGTGCGCGACGGCCTCAAGCCAGTGCACCGCCGCGTGCTCTACGCGATGTACGACAACGGCTACCGCCCCGACCGCGGCTATGTGAAGTCGGCTCGACCGGTCGCCGAGACGATGGGTAACTATCACCCCCACGGCGACTCTTCGATCTACGACACCCTCGTCCGTATGGCGCAGCCCTGGTCGCTGCGTTATCCGCTGGTCGACGGCCAGGGCAACTTCGGTTCGCGAGGCAACGACGGCGCCGCCGCCATGCGATACACCGAGTGCCGCCTGACGCCGCTGGCCATGGAGATGCTGCGCGAAATCGACCACGAGACAGTCGATTTCGTCCCGAACTACGACGGCCGTACCCAGGAGCCGACGGTTCTGCCCAGCCGTGTGCCCAACCTGCTGATGAACGGCAGTGGCGGTATCGCGGTCGGCATGGCGACCAACATCCCGCCGCACAACCTGCGTGAGCTTGCGGGCGCGATCTATTGGGCGTTGGAGAACTTCGAAGCGGACGAAGAGGCAACTCTCGCCGCGTGCATGGAGCACGTGAAGGGCCCGGACTTCCCGACTTACGGCTTGATCGTCGGCGGCCAAGGCATCCATGACGCATACACGACGGGCCGTGGTTCGGTCCGGATGCGCGGTGTCGTCGAGATCGAGGAGGACGCCAAGGGGCGCACCACGATCGTCATGACCGAACTGCCGTACCAGGTGAACCCGGACAACCTGATCACCTCGATCGCCGAGCAGGTTCGTGACGGCAAAATCGCCGGCATCTCCGACATCCACGACGAGTCCTCGGACCGTGCCGGTATGCGGATCGTCGTCACCATCAAGCGCGACGCGGTCGCGAAGGTGGTGCTGAACAACCTCTACAAGCACACCCAGCTGCAGACCAGTTTCGGCTGCAACATGCTCTCGATCGTCGACGGTGTGCCGCGCACGCTGCGCCTGGATCAGATGATCCGGCTCTACGTGACGCACCAGTTGGAAGTCATCGTCCGCCGGACCAAGTACTTGCTCCGCAAGGCCGAGGAACGCGCACACATCTTGCGCGGTCTCGTGAAGGCGCTCGACGCGCTCGACGAGGTCATCGCGTTGATTCGCCGCTCGCCGAGCGCTGAAGAATCCAAGTCCGGCCTGATGCAGTTGCTCGATGTCGACGAGATCCAGGCCACCGCCATCCTCGACATGCAGCTCCGGCGCCTCGCGGCCCTCGAGCGGCAGAAGATCGTCGACGACTTGGCGAAGATCGAAGCCGAAATCGCCGACTACAAAGACATTCTCGCCAGGCCCGAGAGGCAGCGGAAGATCGTCCACGACGAGCTCGAGGAGATCGTCGAGAAGTACGGCGACGACCGCCGTACGCGCATCATCGCCGCAGATGGCGACGTTGCAGACGAGGATCTCATCGCACGTGAAGACGTCGTGGTCACGATCACCGAGACCGGCTACGCCAAGCGTACGAAGACCGACCTGTACCGCTCGCAGAAGCGTGGCGGCAAGGGTGTGCAGGGTGCCGGCCTCAAGCAGGACGACATCGTCAAGCACTTCTTCGTCAGCTCGACCCACGACTGGATCCTGTTTTTCACCACGAAGGGCCGCGTCTACCGGGCTAAGGCGTACGAGCTCCCCGAGGCAAGCCGCACCGCCCGCGGCCAGCACGTCGCGAACCTGCTGGCATTCCAGCCGGACGAGCGCATCGCACAGGTCATCCAGATCAAGACCTACGAAGATGCGCCTTACCTGGTGCTGGCGACACGCAACGGTCTCGTGAAGAAGTCGAAGCTCACTGATTTCGACTCCAACCGCAGTGGTGGCATCGTCGCCGTCAACCTGCGCGGCGAAGACGAACTGGTCGGCGTCGTGCTCTGTTCGTCGGACGACGACCTGCTGCTCGTCTCCGCGCAGGGTCAGTCCATCCGATTCTCCGCGACCGATGAGGCGTTGCGACCGATGGGACGGGCAACCTCGGGAGTGCAGGGCATGCGGTTCAACGGCGACGACGAGCTGTTGTCGCTCAACGTCGTCCGCGAAGGCACGTATCTCTTGGTCGCGACGTCGGGCGGCTATTCCAAGCGCACGGCAATGGACGATTACCCAGTTCAGGGCCGAGGCGGCAAGGGCGTCCTGACAATTCAGTACGACAGACGGCGCGGCACCCTGGTCGGAGCAGTTATCGTGATGGACGACGATGAGCTCTACGCGATCACGTCTGGCGGCGGAGTTATTCGTACCGCAGCCAAGCAGGTTCGGAAGGCCGGCAGACAGACCAAGGGCGTGCGATTGATGAATCTTGGCGAAGGTGACACTTTGCTGGCGATTGCGCGCAATGCCGATGAGCCCGACGAACTCCTGGACAGCGGTGCCGCCGACGGAACTAAGGAGTCCTAGTGAGCACACCCGAACAGCCGAACGACAGCGCTCGGGCAGCTGCGGCGCCGCCGCAGTCGCCCGAGCGGCCGCAGGCTGCTCAGGGTCAGGACGACGTGACCGAGAGGGTGGTCCGTCCGCCCCAGCCGTTGCCGCCACGCCCGTTACCGAATACGGCTCCACCGGCAACACAAGCGATGCCTCGGGTACAGCCACCGCGACCGCAGGTTGCACCCCCGGCCGGGCCGTCGCAGCCTGATCCAAGGGCTGCGCGGCGACCTGACCCACAGCTTCCACCGGGCGCGATTCGACCGGATCCACGAGGTCCGGCTCCGGCTCAGCCTCAGCAGGAGCGGCGCCCCGCGCCACCGGCACAGCCTGCAGCCCAGCGGCCGCCAGCACCACAGCCTGCTGCGGCACAGAACGGGCAACCGCGCGTGCCGCCGTGGCAGCGGGTAACTCCGAACGAGCCGCAACGCGAGCCGCAGTCCAACTTGCACCGCCCCGGCCAGGCACCGGTTGTGGGTCGCCCGCCTGCCGGTGGTGCGAGCCTCGCTGCCGCGGCAGCAACAGCAGCCGAAGCGGAGTCGGCGGCCAAGAGTCTGCGCAAGGAAGCGGCGTTGGCCAAGTCGGCTGTCATCGACGGCCCTACTCGGAGCATTGCGCGTCCCGAGTTGGCCAAGGACATGCCGGATCTATCCGATGTGCGGCATCCGTTGCCAGTGGAACTGCCGGCGGCGCAGCGCACCGGTCCAGCGGTCGTCACCGCTGCACAGACCGATGCCGAGGGTGCTCCGCTGCGAGCAACGATTCAGATCCGCAGAATCGATCCCTGGTCGACGCTGAAGGTCTCGTTTGCCATCTCTGTGGCCTTGTTCTTCGTCTGGATGGTCGCCGTGGGCTTCCTGTACGTCGTACTCGACGGCATGGGCGTCTGGGATCGGCTGAACAACGCCTTCACCGACATCGTCTCCGAGTCGAGCTCCGAAGGTCTGGTCAGCTCGGGACAGGTCTTCGGGTACGCGGCCGTAGTCGGGTTGATCAATGTGGTGCTCTTCACAGCGCTCGCCACAATCGGATCGTTCATCTACAACCAATGCTCCGACCTCGTCGGCGGTGTCGAGGTGACGCTCGCCGATCGAGACTGATCGACAAGGGAACCGCACTGGGCCGTTTTGGTTATCGACGGTCCGGTGCGGTAATCTCGTGCCTCGGTCCTGGGTAACGTTTCCACGGTTTCCCACGGAACACACAAGGACTACACGGGCCTATAGCTCAGGCGGTTAGAGCGCTTCGCTGATAACGAAGAGGTCGGAGGTTCAAGTCCTCCTAGGCCCACTCCCGGAGAGAAAACGTAGGGTAGAAGATATGAAACCTCTTCTGCTCCTCGGTATTGCGGTGGCTGTGCTCGTCGGACTCAGTAAGTTGCGGACTCAGCGCAACGGTGGGGATGTCTGGCACGAGGTCACCAGCCGCTAACGCGGTCGTTCGACCGGGGGCCGTAGCTCAATTGGCAGAGCACTGCCTTTGCAAGGCAGGGGTTAGGGGTTCGATTCCCCTCGGCTCCACCAGCAGTACTGAAGTTGAGAGCCAGACCCGGTCCAACCGGGTGGGGCTCTCTTCTTATTTGGCGGCAGCATCGCGACGCTGACCAGCTAGTGCTGGTAACTCCCGGGCGGGCTGCCGGTCCAACGACGAAATGCCCGGGAGAATGCGCTCGGCTCGGAAAAGCCGAGCCGTCGCGACAACGCGGCGACGGTTTCGCCGCCGCGCGCCAGACCGGCAATCGCGGCGTCGCGCAGGATCTCTTCCTTGATCGCACGCGGTGAGGTGTTCTCGTCACGGAGCTTGCGACGCAACGTTTGCGGACTCATCAACAGTTCGGCGGCGATCTCGTCGACGGTCAACCACTCGCCGGACAATCCGCCCGCGAGCCGTGCCCGTACCTGGCTCGATAGTGACGTCGCAAAGTTGTGCCGGGTCAACACGCCTGCCGGCGCATCGCGGAGAAACTCGTTCAGCGCCGCCTCGTCGCGCACTATCGGCGCTGCGAGCACTTCGGCATCGAAAACGAGGACGCACCCGGCCGAGGAAAATTCCACCGGTGCGCCGAAAATCAGGTCGTAATCGTCGATGAACGGAGGTTTGGAGTACGGAACCTCGACGAGCTGTAACGGAATTCGTCGTCCGATCGCCCAGGCGAGAAACCGGTGTGTCACCGCGAGCAGTGTGTCGACCAGCAGGTCGATGGGCTGCTCGATCCGGGATATGTCGATCGGCACCCTAGCCTGGTCGCTGTGGATCTCCAACTGTAGGGACGGCAACCCGGGTACCGCGCGGCCGAAGTCGTCGAACCGTCGAATCGCCGATTGCAGGTCGGTGGCGGTTAGGACCGCGGTGCACAACAGGCGGAACGTGCCGCGAGGCACCGGCTGCAGCCCGAAGCCGAGTAGCTCGTCGTCGGTGCCACGCCACAGGTGCTTGATCAGCGTGGTCAGCTGCTGCGTGGTCACTCGTGAGCGACCCTCCGGCAGCAAGTCCGTGGAAATCCTCGCCGCGTCCAGCATCGCCTCGACCTCCCAGCCGCGCGACAACGCGATACCGACGAAGGCCTGCACTCGCTGAATCGGGATCGTGGAAGCGGTCGTCGGGTCGGTGGCCTGCACATACCGAACCTACCAACCGTGCACGATCGGTTCGGTCAAGAACCTGAGAAGCTCGGTCATCGTCGGCAGCGCTGCCGCTTCGTAGCGTTGCAGCCATGGCTACCAACGGAGGCTTCCACGTCGACCAACTCGATCAGTGGACCGCGGCGGCGGAATACAAGGTCGAGCGCGAGCAGACCATCGCTTACGCGAAGGCGACGAATGACCCGATCGCCGCTCACCTGGACGGGACGTGCGCGCCGCCGGTATTCGCAGTAGTTCCGGTCACCGCGATGATGGCGGTGGCGACCATGAGTGTGGTTCCCGATGACCTGATGTTGCGGATCCTCCATGGCGAGCACGACTTCAGATTCCACCGGCCGATCGTGCCCGGTGAGGTTCTCACGGTTCGTGCGAAGCCGATCGGCATCGAAGGCAAAGAGACCGGCGTCGTCGTCACGACCCTGCTTGAGACCCGTGACTCCACCGGTGAAGTGGTCAACGAGCAGTACTTCATCGGATTCTTCCGTGGCGGCACATTCGAGGGATCGGTCGGCGTCAAGAGTCCGGCGCACTGCTTCGACATTGCACTGCGCGACACCGACCCGACCTTCTCCTCGATTCAGACCTTCGACGAGGACCAGACGTTTCGGTACAGCCCGGCGGCCGAAGACCCAATGCCCATCCACCTCGACGACGATTTCGCCAGGGCAATGGGCTTGCCGGGCATCATCATTCACGGACTGTGCACCATCGCGTTCACCTCGCACGCGCTGCTGGCGGAGACCAGCCCGCAGGACCCGGGCCGGTTGAAGCGTCTCGCGGTGCGGATGAGCAAGCCCGCATTGCCGAAAGAGACGATCACCAGCAAGTTCTGGAACATCGGCGAGGGCGCGTACGCGTTCGAAACCGCAGGAGACGAGAAACCCGGCAAGTTCGTCATCACCGACGGCCTCGCAGAATTCGCCTAGGAAGGCAAAGATTATGGCTAACAAGGTATTTGTGGTCGGCGTCGGCATGACCAAGTTCGAGAAGCCGGGCCGCCGCGAGGGTTGGGACTACCCGGCCATGGCCAAAGAATCCGGCACCAAGGCATTGGAGGACGCGGGCATCGCCTACGACCTCGTCGAGCAGGCCTACGCCGGATTTTGCTACGGCGAATCGTGCTCGGGTCACCGCGCGGTCTACGAACTGGGACTGACCGGCATCCCGGTCTTCAACGTCAACAGCAACTGCTCCACCGGTTCCAGCGCGCTTTTCCTTGCCGCACAAGCAATCCGCGGTGGCCTGACCGAGTGCACACTCGCGCTCGGGTTCGAGAAGATGCAGCCCGGTTCGCTCGGTTCGACCTACGAAGACCGTGAGCAGCCGATGCTCAACCATGTGCAGGCGATGGCCGAACTACGGGAGATGGCCTTCCCGCCCGCGGCGTGGATGTTCGGTGCCGCAGGCGTGGAGCACAACGAGCGTTACGGCTCCACACCCGAGCACTTCATCAAGATCGCTGTGAAGAACCACCAGCATTCGGTGAACAACCCGTACTCGCAGTTCCGCGACGTTTACACCGAGCAGGAGATCGCCGACGCGAAGATGATCTACGCGCCGGGTCAGCTCACCCGCCCGATGTGCTCGCCAACCTCCGATGGTTCGGGGGCGGCGATCGTCGCAAGCGAAGCATTCGTCGACAAGCATGACTTGGCGTCTCGAGCAGTGGAAATTGTGGGTCAGGCGCTCGTCAGCGACACCCCAGGCACATTCGAGAGCAAAAGTATGGCGACGCTGGTCGGTGCGGACATGAGCCGGACCGCCGCGAACCGCGTGTACGAGCAGGCGGGCATCGCGCCGGAGGACGTCGACGTGATCGAGCTGCACGACTGCTTCGCACCGAATGAGCTGTTGACCTACGAGGCGCTTGGCCTGGCGGCCGAGGGTGAGGGCCACAAGCTCGTCGACAACAACGACACCACCTACGGCGGTCGTTGGGTCGTGAACCCCTCCGGCGGTCTGATCTCGAAGGGGCACCCGCTCGGAGCAACCGGTCTAGCGCAGTGCGCGGAACTGACCTGGCAGTTGCGCGGCGCCGCCGACAAGCGTCAGGTCGACGGCGCGAAGGTCGCGTTGCAGCACAACATCGGCCTCGGTGGATCCGCCGTCGTCACCGAATACCGTCCAGCAAACCGCTGAACTCAACTCTCTACCAACAGTTCTTCACCAACAGTTCGCGACCGGGACTAAGGAGTTCTACCATGGCTAAGGCCACCGCTTCCATCGACATCGCCGCGTCGCCGGACAAGGTGTGGGCCCTCATCTCCGACCCCTCACGTTTCGAGGAGTGGCTGTCGGTGCACACCAAGTGGAAGGAACCCCCGCCGGAGACGCTGTCGAAGGGCGCGACCATGTCAGAGGTCTTGACGATCATGGGTATGGCCAACACCCTCGAATTCACAGTCGAGGAATACGACCCTCCGAACTCGACCAAGTTCTCGGGCACGGGTATGGCCGGCGCGGAGATCAGCTTCACACTGACCGTCGAGGCCAAGGGTGACGACGCCAGCATCGCGTCCGTCGACGCCGAGTTCAAAAGTCAGATGATGGTCGGTGCCATCGGCGGTGCCATCGAGCGCGCTGCCACCAAAGAACTCACCGCGTCGCTGGAAAAGCTTGCGGCACTCGCCGTCTGACCCTCTGACTAACAAGGAGAACCACCATGGTTTCAATGGAGAACCGCGTAGCACTCGTCACCGGTGCTGGCCGCGGCATCGGCCGCGAGCATGCGCTGCTGCTTGCCAAGCTGGGCGCCAGCGTCGTAGTCAACGACCTCGGCGGGTCCAACGACGGTGCCGGCAGTGACGTCGGTCCCGCGAAGGATGTAGCGAACGAAATCGTCGCGGCGGGTGGCAAGGCGGTCGCCAATACCGACAACGTCGCAACGTGGGAAGGAGCTAAAGCTCTTGTCGACCAAGCGATCTCGGAGTTTGGTGGCCTTGACATCGTCGTCAACAACGCGGGCATCCTGCGTGACGGATTCGTTGCTTCGATGGACGAGGCCCAGTGGGACAGCGTCATCGCCGTGCACCTGAAGGGCCACTTCGCCGTACTGCGCCACGCTGCGGGCTACTGGAAGGAGCAGTCCAAGGCCGGCAAGCCCGTCAATGCGGCAGTCATCAATACCGCCTCGGGGTCGGGCACGTTCCTGCCGAACGCCGGTCAGGCAAACTACGGTGCGGCAAAGGCCGGCATCGCTGCGATGACCCAGGTTGCCGCGTTGGAGCTCGAGCGCTATGGCGTCCGAGTGAACGCGATCGCTCCGGTCGCGCGTACCCGCCTGACACTGGCCACCCCCGGCATGGGCGCTATCTTCGCCGAAGAGGTCCCCGAGGGCGAGTTCGACGCCTTTAGCCCGGCGAACATCGCACCAATCGTCGCCTACCTGGCAGACGAGAAGTGCCCGCTGACCGGCAAGGTGCTCGCGGTCCACGGTGGCGCGGTGACGCGGTGACGCTGCTTCGGGGCTGGCACTCGTTGGAAACCGTCGAGGTCGACGGCCCGTGGGTGCTCGACGAGCTTGCCGGCCAGTTCGACAAGTGGGCAGAGTAGACGGGGGTCCCGCCGCCCGCAACAGGGGACACGGTAATATTGCTTAGGCAAACCTCATCCTTGGCCTCGTGCCAGGCGGGCACCGGAAGGGCACGACGAGATGCCGAGAGCATGGAAAAAGATCGCTGGATCCGTACTGGCTCTAACAGTTCTGATCGGCGTCACTAGTTGCGCCTCCGGCGATGGTTCATCGGGCGACGCCAACGAATTGATCGTTTACAACGCGCAGCACGAATCGCTGACCCAGGCGTGGTCCGATGCGTTCACCAAGGAAACCGGCATCAAGGTGACGCTACGCAACGGCAGCGACACCGAACTGGGGAACCAGATCGTCGCCGAAGGGGACCGCTCACCCGCGGATGTGTTCCTCACGGAGAACTCGCCAGCCATGGCGTTGGTGGAGAACGCAGGCCTGTTCGCCGATGTCGACCAGACGACGCTCGACCAGGTTCCGGCGAAGTACCGTCCGTCGACGGGCAAATGGACCGGGATTGCCGCGCGCACCACGGTCTTCGCCTATAACAAGGACAAGCTTGCGCAGGACCAGCTGCCTAAGTCGCTGCTTGATCTGCAACAGCCGGAGTGGAAGGGCCGATGGGCGGCATCGCCGTCCGGCGCGGACTTCCAGGCCATCGTCGGCGCGCTGCTGGTGCTGAAAGGCGAAGACGCCACTCTCGAGTGGTTGAAGGGCATGAAGGAGAATTTCACCTCCTACAAGGGCAACAACACCGTGCTTAAGGCCGTCAACTCCGGTGAGATCCCCGGCGGGATCATCTACCAGTATTACTGGTTCAGCGACCAGGCGAAGACCGGTGAGAACAGCGCCAACACAGCTCTGCACTACTTCCGCAACGAGGATCCCGGTGCATTCGTCAGCATCTCCGGAGGCGGAGTCCTGAGGTCGACGAAGAAGTCGGAGGCCGCGCAGCGGTTCCTCAGTTTCATCACCGGTACAACGGGCCAGGAAGTTCTACAGACCGGGCAGTCGTTCGAGTACGCGGTCGCCAGTGACGTGGCATCGAACCCAGCCCTGGTCCCCCTCGCGGACCTGGATGCGCCGGCCATCGACCCGTCGTCGTTGGACAGCAAGAAGGTTTCCGAGCTTATGACCGAGGCTGGTCTGCTCTAGCGTGGCCATGAGGATCCGGGCGGCTGCGGGGCAGCAGCCGGGCCCACTGGTCTCGGTAGTTGCGGCGATGTTGGTTGCGGCGACGTTCATACCGCTCGGCTATGTCGCCTGGTCGGTCACGACGACCGGTTGGTCCACCGCCTACCGGCTGATCTTCCGGCCCAGAGTCGGCGAGTTGCTTCTCAACACCGTCGGCCTCGTTGTCGTGACAGTACCGATTTGCCTGGTGCTCGGAGTCGGTCTTGCGTGGGTCATCGAGCGCTCCGACCTGCGCGGCGCATCGTGGTGGGGTCCGCTCTTCGCGGCGCCGCTTGCGGTGCCGGCGTTTGTGAACAGCTACGCATGGGTGACCGCGGTGCCCTCGTTACACGGGCTGTGGGCAGGCGTCCTTGTTGCGGTGCTGTCGTACTTTCCGTTCGTCTACCTCCCGGCTGCCGCAACGATCCGAAGGCTTGATCCGGCGGTGGAAGAATCCGCACGGGCGTTGGGCTCCGCGCCAATCGGCGTGTTCATCCGCGTGCTGTTGCCCCAGTTGCGGCTCGCAATTCTGGGCGGCGGTCTGCTGATCGCGCTGCATCTGCTTGCCGAGTACGGTGCCTTCGCGATGTTGCGCTTCGACACGTTCACCACTGCCATCTTCGAGCAGTACCAATCGAGCTTCGCTGGCTCGGCGGGAAGCATGCTCGCGAGCGTTCTGGTGGTGCTGTGTCTGTTCGTGTTGACCGCGGAAGCCGGCGCACGCGGGCGTTCGCGGTACTTCAGGATCGGTTCGGGCGCGCCACGCTCTGCACCTCGGGTTCGGTTGGGCGCGAACACCGTTCCGGTGGTGTGCGCGCTGGGAATTGTTGCGGTGCTCTCACTCGGCGTGCCGCTGTGGACCATCGGTCGGTGGCTGCGGATCGGCGGTTCGGCCGTGTGGAACTTGGACGTGATCGGTCCCGCGCTCGGGCAAACCGCGTCCCTTGCCGTGGCCGGCGCTGTCTTGACGACGATGCTCGCCTTTCCGATCGCATGGATCGCCGTGCGATCGACAGGGGTGCTCGCGCGTTTCGTCGAGGGAAGCAACTACGTCACGAGCGCGCTGCCGGGGATTGTGACTGCGCTCGCCCTGGTCACCGTGACGATCCGCTATGCGCGCCCGATGTATCAAACCGTGGCATTGGTGGTTGCGGCGTACGTGCTCATGTTTCTGCCACGCGCTTTGGTGAGCGTGCGATCGGGACTGGCGCAGGTTCCGGCCGGGCTCGAAGAAGTGTCCCGAGCGCTCGGCAAGTCGCCGACCGTCACCTTCGCGAGAGTCACGTTGCGGCTGACCGCACCGGCAGCAGCGGCCGGCGCCGCACTCGTATTCGTTGCTGTGACAACAGAACTGACCGCAACATTGTTGTTGGCACCGAACGGAACGAGGACACTGTCGATGCGCTTCTGGTCGCTGAGCAGTGAACTCGACTATGCGGCGGCGGCCCCGTACGCCCTGATCATGATCGCACTGACGGTTCCGGTGACGTATCTCCTGTTCACTCAGTCGAGGAAGGTTGCCGGATTGTGAGTGCGCTTCTGGTTACCGATGTTTCGAAATCCTTCGGCGCTGCCGAGGTACTCCGTGGTGTCAGCTTGGAGGTCGATGCCGGGACGACGACCGCAGTTGTCGGCAGTTCAGGTTGTGGAAAGACCACGCTGCTACGGGTCATCGCGGGGTTCGAGGCACCGGATACGGGAGAGGTGTCGATTGCGGACGAATATGTTGTCGCACAAGGCTATTCGGTACCTCCACATCGCCGTAACGTCGGATACGTCGCACAAGACGGTGCGCTGTTCCCTCATCTGACGGTCGCGCAGAACATCGCCTACGGACTGGGTGGCTGGTTGGGCAAGGGTCGACGTCGTGCCGCAGTGGCACGGGTCGCCGCGCTGCTCGAGATGGTCGCACTCGATGCAACGTATGCGAAACGCCGGCCGCACGAGTTGTCCGGAGGCCAGCAACAACGGGTCGCGCTCGCGCGGGCGCTCGCGCGCGAGCCTGACTTGATGTTGCTCGACGAACCGTTCAGTGCGCTCGATGCCGGATTGCGCGCGGCTACTCGCAAAGCAGTTGCCGGAACACTTCGCGACGCGGGCGTGACGACCATCTTGGTGACTCACGATCAAGAGGAGGCACTGTCTTTCGCCGGGCAGGTCGCGGTGATGCGTGCCGGAACTTTCACGCAGGTCGGTACGCCGCAGTCGGTGTACGCGACTCCGGTCGACATGTTCACTGCATCTTTCTTGGGTGACTGCGTACTGCTCGATGCCAAGATCAACGGCGATTCCGCCGACTGTGTCCTCGGGCGAATTCCGGTGTCCGGCCGAACGATCGATGGTGACGCAACCATCATGCTTCGCCCAGAACAGCTCGTAGCCAGAGCTGTTTCGAACGCTGCCGAGGCAACAGACTTCGGAACCATCACTGGCGCAGAGTTTCTCGGATCCGACGTCGTACTGAACATCGAACTGGGCAGCGAATCGATCGCGGTACGCCAAGCCAGCGTGATCGCACCTGGACTGGGCGAGCGGGTTTCGATCGAAGTGCTCGGCGCCGCCGTCGCGTACGCGAGCGGTGTCAAGAAGTAGTCATCGACCTGAGTGCGTATCGACCCTCGTGCGTGGCTTTGCGTTTGATGAGTCTGCGCTCGACGAATGTGACCGACTGCCAGTAGGCGATGCCGGCGGCGATCGACAGACCGAAGGCCAGCCACAGCGGTACGTGGCCGCGCAGCGGTAGATACACCTGGTAATGCGTGAGGTAGATGTAGAGCGACGCGCTCGCCAGAACGCCCGCGAATCGGCTCAATATGTTGGGGCAGGGGACTTCTCGGATCCACACGAGTACGCACAGCCCGCCGGTGAGGACAACCTCTCGCCGGGTGTCGCCCGTGAAGAATCCCGGCGTTGTGACGAGAACTGCGGCAGTGACACCGAGGCGCTGCCACAGTGTCGTGGATCTGGCTGCCACCCAGCCAAGCGCAAACAGCCACAACACCACTGGCGCACTGAGTACTCGGTTGATGTCGTCATTGTTGCCGATGACGCCGTAGCGCAGGAGAAGTCCGACGCCGACGAGTGCGGCGGCGAACCCGAACGGAAACCGACGCTCGGTTCGATCGAGAATCGGAATGGACAGCAACGCAAGGACAGCCACAACGATATAGACGACTGCTTCGACGAACCAGTAGCGCCAGTCGACACTCCAGCCGGGTGATCCGAGAATTCCGTTGAGCAACAGCGCTGTTCGCAGGTGATAGTCGCCGGTGAACAGAACAAGGGCGCCGATCCACAGCACGCTCGGGACAGCAATTTTCGCGACGCTCACGAGAACGCGTCGGATCCGGGTCTGCCTCGCGACCGGGCCGAGGTGGAACCTGGCGAAGTTGTATCCGGCAACTGCGAGCAGGACATGGGCTCCGCCCGCGAGGCTGAACAGATGAATATGCGAGCCGACGATCAGGACGATCGCTAGTGCGCGCAGCAGTACATTCGTCTCTATCGTTCGCCAGCGTCGTCGCGGACCCGGGGCGAATCCCCGTATCGGAGTCGTATGCCACGACTCGGGTAGGTATCCGAGCATCTCTTCGAGCTGCAGTGACATCTGCACGTACGACAGCGAGTCGCCGCCCAAACTGACGAACGAACAATCGTCGGTGACGGCGGTGTGGCCGAGGATGCGGGCGTACAGATCGCGGACCGCGGCGGTGTCGACGCGTGTCCACTGCTCCGCCGACGAAACGGGTAGCGCCGCCACCGCCGCGTAGTCCGGCTTGCCCGTCGCGGTCCGAGGTAGCTCATCGACAACGCAGACTCGGACAGCGTTGATTGGCAGTCCGGCGGCCTGTCCCGCGCGCTGCCGGACATCGCCGATGTCGACCATGCCCGCCACGGCGACAATGAGCTCGTCGTTCCCGCTCGAACACAGGACCCTGAAATCGTCTGCGATGAGAGAAGATTCGACCCGATCGAGATCGATACGTAGGCCGAACAACTTGGCCGTGCGATTGAGCCTTCCCACGATCTCGTAGAGGCCGTCGGGTCCGATGCGGCCGAGGTCGCCGGTATGCAGCTCTCCGCCGAGAATATCGCCGAGCGCGAGGTCGTCGGAGGAGTGTGCGTAGCCCAACATGACGTTCGGTCCCGAGTAGACCAGCTCGCCGGTGTCGGGGAGTGCACCGGGAACGGGGTCGAGCCGAAACGATCCACGAGGTATCGGTAGTCCGATGGTGTCAGGATGCATGGTGGCGAATTCTGTTGGCAAATAAGCCATTCGGGCCGTCGCCTCCGTCTGTCCGTACATGACGAAGAGGTCCCAGCCGCGACGTCGGCCGAGCTGCGCGTACCGGCGTACGCGCGCGGGGTCGAGCTGCCCACCCGCTTGGGTGATGTAACGCAGGTGGGGGAGATCGAACTCGTCGAAACCGATCCGGTCGAGCAGTTCGAACGTGTACGGCACCGCCGCGAATGTTGTGCCGTCGTGGGTCCGGAACAGATTCCAGAACGCCGGCGAGGTCACCGAGTCCGACGTGAGGATAAGGCCGGCACCGCGCAGCAAATGGCTGTGGATGACGGAGAGTCCGTAGCAATAGTGCATCGGAAGCGAGGTTGCCGCCCGATCAGTTGGCCGAATATCGAGGTACTCGGCGATCGATTCGGCGTTGGCCTCGACGTTGCGATGCGATAGGCGAACGAGTTTCGGTGACCCAGTCGAGCCGGAAGTGGACAGTAACAGCGCCAGGTCGGGATGAAAGTCGTGACCAGAGCCC